>JAKAHU010000129.1 GCA_021825385.1 Chloroflexota bacterium
ACCGGCACCGTCACGGTGGCGAGCGCCGGGGGAAACATCAACGGCGCGGCGTCGGAGACGCTCGCAGCCGGCCACGGGCACGTCTATGTCTCGGATGGGACCAACTGGTGGGTCTTCGCGGGCGTCTGAGGTCTTGAGGAGGAAGAATGGCAACTGGCACCAGCTACTTCAACTCCCGCAGCGACGAGTTCGAGAACTTCTGGGACCGCGGCACCGCGATCCCAGGCGGCGTCCCGGCGGGACTCTACATCGGGGCGATCGGGGCGCCGGCGTGGGCGGCCTCGACGGCTTACACCGTCGGGCAGTTCTGCGTCAGCACCCACACGGGCAACTGCCGCCTGTTCAAGTGCACGACGGCCGGCACCTCCGGCGCAGCCGACCCGTTCTCCACCACCGGGACCGAGACGGTCGGGCAGACCGTCGCGGACAACACGGCGGTCTGGACCGAGCAGACCAACGCGATCGAGAACCAGGCGGACGCGGCCGCGTTCCTCTCGGAGCTCTCGGGCAACGGCTACGCCCGCGTGAGCATCGGCCTCGCGGACTTCAACCCGGCGGCCGCGATCGCCGGCGCCACCTCGACGGGGGCGAGCGACCAGAACTCCGCCGCGATCAACTTCGCGGCTGCGACCGGCGCGTGGTCCCCGATCGTCGGGTTCTTCACGGTCGACGCCGCGACGAACGGGCGCTACATCCGCTACTGGTACCTCACGAGCCAGCTCGCGATCGCCTCGGGCCAGTACCCCTCGTTCGCGGTCAACGCGATCACGCAAGAGACGGACTGACCCGTGGGGCCTCGGCCCTCGCTCGGGCTGAGGCTTGCGGCGCGCCTGTCCCGTCCCTGGCGCGCCGCAAGGCTCGCCGACCCCTCGCGCGGCTACCGCCATCGCACCGCCCGGGCGTTCCTGCCGATCGCCGGCGCCGCCGGGCCGGCGCTCGTGCAGGACGTCGTCGTCCGGCAGCACACGGCCAGCACGTCCATCAGCATCGCTGTCGCTGTGACCGCGACAGGGGCGGGCAACTGTCTCGTGCTGATCGTGACGATTGCAGCCGGCGCGGCCGTCACGGCCGACAGCGTCACGGACACCGCGGGCAACGCCTGGACGCGGCTCGGGTACGACACGACCGTCAACCCGAGCCTGGCGGTCTACATCGCCCCCAACGCTGCCTCGATCACGTCCGTCACGTGGGCAGCCACCTACACCTCCACGGGCATCAACATCGAGTGTGAGTTCCTGGAGGTCTCCGGCGTCGTGGCCGCGACGCCCTCCTACGGGCTGACCTACAACCCCCAGACAGCCAAGGTCACCTCGGAGTCAACCGCGTCCCTCACCCCGACGGCGGTCAATGATTTCGTCATCGCCTATGGTGTGTTCGGCGGCGCGGCCCAGGCAATCACCACGACTGGCACCGGTTGGACGGCCCTCACGGGGGAGACGGCCAATGGCCCCATCACGGCCGGTGGCTACCGCATTGCCGCAGACACGACCACGGCGCTGTCGGACTCCTGGAGCGTGGCGACGGCCGAGTATGCCAATGCCCTGATCGTGGCCCTGAAGGCAGCCGCCTCCACCACCCCGGAGGCCGTCACCGGCGCCCCGATCGGTGTCGGCGTTGACACCGGCGCCCCGATCCTCGGGGAGAGCGGGACCGCCGTCGGCGTCGGGGAGGTCACAAGCCCCTCGGAGGGCATCGGCGACACCGGGACCGCCGTTGCGGTCGGGGAGGCCACGAGCCCCGACGTCGGAGCGGGCGCTGCCGGCGCGCCCATTGGGGTCGGGGAGGTCGCCGGCACCCCGACCGTCGCCGTCGGCGCTATGGGCCAGGTCACCGGGGTCGGTGAGGTGGGCGCCGCATCAGAGGGCATCGGGGATACGGGCGCCCCCACCGGTGTGGGCGTGGACACCGGCACCCCGACCGTGGGCGGCGGGGGGTCCGTCCCTGCCGCAGGCCCCTTCGGTGGGCCCGGCATGGTCCTCATGAGCACGTAGGAGACGCATGGCTCACTACCAGACTCGGATCCAGGGGCTCGGGGGCGACGCGATCGCCGGTGCCGGGGTGTACTTCTTCCAGCGAGGCACCGCGAACGCGGCCGTCACCCCTCCGACCGGCACGCTGCCGACCGGCAACATGCGCTCGGGCTCGGCTACCGGAGCGGTCATCTCCAACCCCGTCCTCACGGACTCAGGCGGCGGCATCAGCGTCTGGTTCGACACCGCCCAGGACCTGGATGTGGTCGTCACCAGCAACAACGGCACCGCCTACTACGCGACCGCCACCTCGACGCCGCTCAGCTTCTCCAACTACGTCGTGGCGGACGAGGCCTACCAGGATCCGGCGGCCGGCCTCAACTCAACCCCCCCGCCGCCCGACTACGTGCTCTGGTTCGATGGGACGACCTACCGGGCGCGCTCTGCCCTGACCGGGACCGATACCGTCAACGCGAGCTTCGCCACGCTCCTGAACGGCCTGATCGCGACCAACAACACCTGGGTCCACATCCGGGCCGGGACCTACCCGACGACCGCCACCATCACTCCCTCCACCGGCACGATCCTGACCGGTGAGGGCCCGACGACCGTCATCCAGGCAGCGTCCCCGCTGGCGTCCACGAGCGTCGTGGTGGACTTCTACAACGGGGGCAATGGGCTGAAGTGGGTCCAGATCCGCGACCTCTGGATCGACGGGAACAACATCGCCGGGACCTGTCTGCGGATGCTCGGGGTGGTCGCGGACACCAGCCAGTGGAATCTCGCCTACCGGGTCGGTCTCGAGAACTTCACCGTGGTCGGGCTCGTCATCGACGACTTCTCCACCGCCGGTGGGACGCGGCAGTACTTCCGGTTCTCCAAGATCGGCCCCGGGCTCTCGAGCGTCAACACGCGCGGCGCGGACCTCGCCGCCAACGACCTGCACTTCCTCGACAACGACATCTTTGGGGTCAACGACGTCGGCATCTACCTGCGCGCACGCGCAGGGACGTCGGCCCTCAGCAATGTGTACCTCATCCGAAACCACATCAACGTGTTCCAGAACACGTTCATCGGTGGCGGCGTGTCTCCCTCGGCGGTTGGATCCGTGAACATCTTCTCCGACTGCGGGATCACGGGCGGCATCTTCATCGAGGAGAACTACCTCGACGACATCGGAACCGGGGGCGCCATTTGGTTCAAGCCCGTCGCCGGGTCGACGCAAAAGGGCATCACGATCGCCTCGAACTGGTTCAACGGTGTGCGCCTTGCGACCGACAACGCCGCCTACTGCGTCGTGGTCGACGGGACCAACGTCGGGGCTACCGACATCTACGACATCTCGGTGATCGACAACATGGGAAGCGGCGGCACCGCTGCCCCAACCTCCAACCCCGCTCGCTTCGCCGGGATCCTCTCGGTTCAGGGCGGCCTCGCCGGGCTCGGGTTCAATCTCAGCCGCAACAGCGTCCGGGCCTGCCTGAGTATCTTCAACACGGCCGGCGCTCATCCTCGGTGGGTCGACCAGAACCAGATCCAGCCCTACGCGGGCGTCTCCTTCGGGGGCCCCTACTACAGCGACTCCAAGGGCACGTTCACCGGCGGCGCGGCCGCGGCCACCACGTGGACGATTCCCCATGGGCTCTCCGTGGCTCCGACGTTCATCGAGGTGACGCCCGTGAACGGGACGGCGGCCCTTGCGATGGCGAACGGCTCGTGGGCGATCACCTCTGACGCCACGAACATCTACCTCGTCACGGCGGCGGCGAGCATCACGTCTCCCACCTGGAACTGGAGGGCGAACATCTGATGGCCGACCCGATCGTCATCGGTGTCCAGCCGCCTGCGAGCTCGCCGAGCCCCGGCGGCGGCGGTACCCAGACGACGACGCAGGCTCCCTCGACACCGTGCCCGAACCCCGGGGTGCCGGTCGGCCCGGGATCGCAGGGCTACCAGCTCTCCGACATGATCTCGCGCGTCCGCTCGATCATGCGCGACGACGCCGGGATCTTCATCACCAACCAGGACATCACGGCGTGGCTGAACGAGGGGCTGCTCGATCTCGCGTGGCGCACTCGCTCGGTGCAGCTCTACATCTGCGGGACGATCCCGGCCGGGACGTGGCAGGTGACGCTTCCTCCGCGGTTCCAGGAGGTGTCGCTGATGCGGACGCAGCTCTCGGCCCAGACCGACCCCTCGCAGCCCTTCCAGCCCGTCACGTTCGTCGACGACGACGCCTGGGAGAACTGGCAGGTCCAACAGGGCTCGCCTCCCAACGTCATCGCCCGGATCTTCGGGCCGAACATCGAGATCTACCCCGCACCGCTCCTTCCCACGGTCTACGACCTGAAGTACGTGGGCCAGCCCCTCGCGCTCGCAGGGCCGGGTGACCAGACCGACCTTCCCCAGGAGCTGCAGCTCAAGGTCATCCGCTACGCCATGGCCATGGGGATGCTGAAGTCCCAGCAGTACATCGCCTACGAGATGGCGATGCAGGAGTACAACGAGGGGCTCGCGCCGGTGAACCCCCAGGCGCGCACGATGCCTGGACCGCTCCAGATCGCTCTGGTCGCGGGTCCCTTCGACACGCCTGACGCGACCCACATCTGATGGCGAGCCTCTCCTCGATCCCTGTCTACCGCAAGTACCTGCTGAGCCCCGAGAAGAACATCCCTCTTGACTTCTCCAAGGGGCTGGACGAGAGCCAGGAGCCGTCGGTCCTCGGGAACGGCTACGTCGCGAAGGCCCTCAACTGGGTGCCGGAGCCGTCGGGGTCGCTTCGGATGCGGGTCGGCTGGCTGAGCGGGCCCGTGAGTGGTCTTCCGTCCGCGGCGACGATCTCTGGCATGGGGATCGCGACCGAGGGCCCCCTCGAGTACGTCTCCGTCGGCGTTGCGAACGGAACCACGGGCGGCGGCGTCTATGTGGTCCCGGTCGACTTCTCGACCGGTTGGACGCAGATCGACACCCTCCCGGCCTCGGCGGATCTCCTCGAGAACCCCGTCGCGTTCGCGACCGGCCAGAACCACATGGCCTACACGCACCCCGGCATGACAGGGATCGGGTGCTGGGGAGGCAACATCACGTCTCCGGCCCCAACCGTCGTTGCTGGCACGCACCCGTGTCGTGCGCTGCTGTACCGGCCGGGGTCCGAGCGCTTCTACGCCGGAGGGGCCGCCGATGCGGCGGGACAACCCTACCGGCTGTACTTCACCAACAAGGGCACGAACCCGGCGCTGCTGGCCTCCTGGCAGTCCAAGGTCAACGGCGCGATGGTCGACAACTACATCGACGTCGGGGCCGACGACGGCCTGCCGATCGAAGACCTGTGCCTTTGGGACAACAACGTCCTCATCGCCAAGCGCTCGGGCGTCTGGGCGCTCGAGGGCGACAACCCGGGGTCGGCCACTCTCATCAAGGTCGACGGAGCGACGGGGTCGGCCGGCCGGTGCCTCGTCCCCACGACCTGGGGCCTTGTGGTTCTCGGGGAACGGGACGCGTGGCTCTGGACCGGTGGGCTGCCGCAGCTCCTCACCAAGGGTGTCGAGCTCACCTACCTCACGATGGGGGCCGACCCCACGCTGGTGCCGTCCCCACCGGGCGGCTCGGTCGCCTCCGGAGGGACGAGCAGCGCAGGGACGACCACCACCACGACCACCACCACGACGACCTCTACGGCCCCGACGGGCCCGTACAGCTTCACCCCGACGCAGCTCACGCACGACGCCAACTGGTTCCTCGCCACCAGCGGGATGCTCGAGACGAGCGCCGCTCCCGCGGATGCCTACGCGACCGACGCGATCAACGACCAGCTCGCGCGGGCGGTCTACTTCAACCTCGGTGTCCAGCCGCCGCCCTCCTCGAACGTCCAGGGGCCGACGACGCCTCAGTCGCCATCGGGCTTCTTCGGGTCGAGCTTCACCGCGCTCTCGGGGAGCTGGTCGGTCCCTCCGAGCGAGCCGACGCGGCTGATGGTGACCTCACCGGGGGGAAGCGCCTACGTCGCCGACTCGGTGCCCGCGACGGCCACCTCTCCCGTCGGTGCGAGCGTCCTGGTGACGTGGCAGGTGGCGGTGCCTTCCGGAGCGCATATCGCGTTCACGATCACCGATGAGACCTCGGGGAGCATCGTCTCCTACGAGACGCAGACTCCTCCGACGAACGGCTGGTGGCAGTACGTCCAGGGCTATGCCCCGACGGACGGCCACACCTACCGGTACGAGGTCACCTTCACCAACCTCCCGAGCGGCACCACGGCGGCGATCGTTGCGATCCAGGTGGCCTACGCCGGGACCGCGTCCGCCTCGATGTCGGTCTGGCCGGGGACCCAGCTCACGGTGGCCTCCGGGAGCTGGACCACGCAGAACGTGGTGGCTGGGCTCATCGAATCAACCGGCCAGACCGACAGCGTTCACGCCGTCGACACGCCGGGGGCTACCGGGGTGACGGTGGAGTTCGAGGTGGGCTCCCAGATGTTCTCCGGGCAGTCCCCGACGGCGACGACCGACGCCTCGCAGGTGAACTGCCAGATCTGGGATGCGACGACGGGGTCGGTCGTCACGCAAACAGGGTTCCAGAACTACATCTGGAACAACCCGGTCGGGCTGATCCCCGTGCCGTCCCTCCAGTTCCAGGCGGTCTCGGGCCATACCTACCACTACGTGGTCCAGGTGCAGCCGGCTCCGGGAGCCCCCTATGGGGTCGGAGTTCAGGTCTACCAGATCACTGCCGGCTACGGCGCAACCACGCCGACCTCGGGGAACGTGAGCGTCACCACCTCGGTCAAGGACCCGACGGGGAAGGTGGTCGCGACCAGCACCCAGACGATCGCGTACTCGCCGTCGTCGCCACCACCTGTCACGACCCAGCCGATACTCAACTACACGCCCACCACTGCCGGGAACTACCTCTACGACGTCGACGTGACGACCGCCACTACGGCCTCCTGCTTCATCGCTGAGATCCAGGTCGTGCCGACGATCCCCTCGGGCGGCGGAGGTGGCGGAAGCGGAGGTGGCGGCGGCGGGGGATCGTCCGGCGGGGCGACCGGCGATGCTCTCGGGTACATCACGGGGGCCTTCATCAACCGCTTCCTGTACGTCGCGCGGATGAGCAGCGTGTCGGATCGGGTCCCGGTCGTCGACCTCTCGACCGGCACATGGCACGTGGAGAAGGCACCCGATCCTGTCAACGGGGTGTACTCGTCGTTCGGCCGCCTCTACGGGGCATCGCTGGCTCCCTCCCAGATGACCCCTCTCGTGGTGCGGACGCAGCCCAACGCGGTGCGAGCGTTCGACCAGGGAAGCGGGAACGGGGGGCCTGGTGGTGTGTCCTACTACCTCCTGACCCCTGAGTATTGGCTGACAGGCGAGTCGGCCCCGACAACCGTCCGCCACGTGTGGGTCCGCTGGCTCGAGCGCCAGCAGGGGGGAGGGGCCTGCGCGGTCCGCGCCTACGTGGACGGGGTCCTGCAGCAGTCATGGGAGATCACCTCCGGAGGGGTCGGCACGCATCGCGCGCGGTTTGACTACGGCGTGACCGGCTACTCGCTCCAGCTCGAGTTCGAGCTGCCCGCACAGCAGCTCGCCCTCGACATCGAGGCCATCGAGATTGCGGTGGATCCGCAGCCGATCCGATGAGGCGCGCCGACCTCCACGGCCTGAAAGACCCAAGCGCCTACCTGCGCATGGGCGTCAACCTGCGCCAGATCGTCGACCACCTGCTGCGCACGGCGTCGCTGGCGCAGACGAGCTTCGTTCGGGGCGCCGTGGCCGCGGGAGCTTCGGCGGTCCAGATGGACCGTGTGTTCGAGGTGAGCGCGGGGGCGCTCAGCCCGATGCCGCGCTCGATCGTGCTGCCGTTCGACAGCGTACCGATCGCCATGAGCCTGTACGGGTATCCGGCGATCACGGCCGGGAACCTCCAGGCGAACGTGATGACGAACACCTCGGACACCCAGCCCGCGGCGGAGCTCTGGTGGGACGCCGGCACCTCCGCGGTCGCCACCTTCGATCCCGATGCCCAGTCGGTCATCCCGGCCGGGACGCCCATCTTCGTCGCCTATACGACCTCGCCCGACTTCGCCCCCGCGGGGGCGAGCCAGCAGGGCGTCGAGGTCACGCTCTGGTCGCTGTTGCTTCCGTCCTAGGAGTCCTGATGGCCGCGATCTCTCCGTACTCGGGGGGCTTCAACCCGCCCGGCAGCGTCATCCCCGGCTACAGCGCGGGGATGTCGGATTCGCAGCTCCCTCCCTGGCTGCTGAACGAGGCTCGGAGCGGGGGAACCTCAGGGATGCCTCCCTCGGAGATCTCGAACTGGGTGAACTACTATCGTTCGAACCCTGGGGCCGGTTCGTGGGGGACGTTCTTCCCCTCTCCGGGCAACATGCCCTACTACAACGCGCAGCTCGCGGCGCTGCAGAACGCCCAGGGCGTCACCGTCCAGGGCGCTCGCCGCGACCTCGCGACCGGGCTCGCCAAGGATCGGACCGGGATGGCGCAAGCGGTCCTTGGAGCCGGGAACCAGGCTGCCGACAACGGCATCTACGGGTCGAGCTTCACCCCTCAGGCCGAGCAGCTCGCCCGGGCGCCGTACCTGAAGGACATGAGCGCCTTGAAGGCCACGGCCGCGAAGGACATCGCCGAGGCCCAGTCCCAGTTCGCCGCCGGTGCCGGCGGCCTCAACGCCCAAAACGCGCAGTGGCAGATGAGCCAGGTCCCCGAGCCCCAGTACTTCCAAAACGGGGCGGTGAACCGGGCCGCGTGGGCCCGGAGCTTCCTGCAGGCCTTGGGCGCCCCGGTGACCCCGCAGGACATCGCGGTGATCTCGGTGCTCGCCGGCAACGAGGGGTTCGCCGGCGGCGGGGCGAACCAGGGCGGCATGTGGAACCCGCTCTCGGTGACCACCGCCGAGCCGGGGAGCTGGAACTACAACTCGGTCGGGGTCCAGAACTTCCCCACCGAGGAGGCTGGGATCAGGGCGACGATCGCCACCCTGCAGAACGGGGAGCCCTACTACGCCGGCGTCCTCCAAGCCCTTCGAGGGGGCAACGCCCAGGGGGCGCTCATGAACTGGCTGCGCTCGCCGTGGGGATGGGGGATCGGGGACCTCGGCCGGTTCCAGTCGATGCTCGGCAACGCGGGCTACTACGAGAACGCCCTCATGGGGCCCGGGAGGTAACGGATGGCCACCCCGCTCGCACCGCTCCCCTCGATCCCGATGGGCCCGAACACCTCCGGCACGCTCTCCCAGTCGGGCTTCTTCGGGCCCTACGCGAACCTTCCGAACAACCCCTACCTCCTCGAGGCCGCGAAGGCGCAGCAGCTCTACCAGGGCTCGAACGCCATGATGAGCAACGCGCTCGCCCAGGATCAGCAGAACCTGAAGGGGCTCGGCCTGTCGGGGAACCTTCTTGAGGCCGCCGGCGGCGGGGCGAACGTCGACCCGACGATGGCCGCCTACCAGCGCCAGCTCTGGTCGAACTACTCCACGCAGAGCCTCCAGGCGATGCAGGACTACGCGAACGCGCGGGAGTCGTTCCTCCAGAACATTGGCCAGAACGCCGCGCAGATGGAGCAGCAGGGCGCGCCGCAGAACGTGGTCAGCTCCTACCTCCAGTCCCAGGAGGGGGCCTTCGGGGGCTACTTCGCGCCCCAGCAGAACCAGGGGATCCTCGGCCCGTTGTACCCGGGCGCGACCTCGAGCGGCCCGTCGCCGCTGTTCTTCGAGTCCCTGCGCTACTCGCCGCAGATGCTCCCCGACTCCACCGCGATCCAGATGTACGGCACCGCGATCCGCCAGGCCGAGACGGCACTCGGGGCAAAGGCCAGCCCCGAGGCGAAGCTCCAGTACGCCTACCACTACCTGTCCCAGCAGTACCCGCAGGGGCTGCTCTCGCCCTACGCCGCCACGTACCTGTCCTACATGGCCGGCGCGGCCGGGTCGAACCCGTTTGCTCCACCGGCCGGATCGTTCCAGAAGCCCACGTCGAAGCCCTCCCCGGTGGAGAGCCAGAACCAGAAGATCCTTGCCTACCTGCGGCAGATGAGCACGGTCAACCCGCTGAGCCCGTGGCACGCGCTCCCGTTCCCTGCGGCCCCGTAGGATGGCCGGTCCCGACCTGATGCCCGGCGCCCCCGTAGGGGGGAACGGCCTGATGCCGAGCGGTCCCCCGGGCG
>JAKAHU010000130.1 GCA_021825385.1 Chloroflexota bacterium
CACGGAGGCCGAGGGCCGCTCGGCCTCGATCCCCTCGATCAGGTCGGCGAGCTCGTCGCGCCCGAGCGGCCCAAGCTCGAGCCGGCCCGGCGGGCGAGGGGCGCCGATCATCGCCGCCAGGTCCGCTCGGAACGGATGGCCGCGGGTCAGCTCGTCGGGTTGGTAGGTGCCGATGACGAGGAGCCGCTGGGCGCGCACGATCCGGGCCAGGAAGGTCGCCACGGACCTCGTCCCGGCGTCTGCGAGATGGAGATCCTCGAGCGCGAGCACCACGGGCCGGTGTTCGCCAAGGCGGGCAAGGAGTCCCAGAAACGCCTCGAGGACACCGGCCTGGCGCCGCTCCGCGGACAGGGTGGCGGGCTGATTGGGCAGCAGGCCGAGGACCGCCAGCCGGGCGGCGAGCCCCGGAACGAGCCGGGCCAGCTCCTCGGCCGCCGGGCCAACGAGCGCTCCAAGCTCGGTGTCGGGGGTCGCATCGAGGAGCGGGGCAAGCCCGGCCACGAGCGGGGCATACGGGTCGCCACGGCCGGACCGCGTTCCGGCTCCGCGGATGACGACGATCGGTGCGCCGAGCCGGGCCAGGCGTGCCTCCGCCTCGTCGAGCAGCCGGGAGACACCCACGCCGCCGGTCCCGGTCACCAGGAGCATCGAGGCGCGGCCACCGGCTGCCGCCTCGATCGCGGCGGCGAGACTCGTGAGCTCGCGCTCGCGTCCGACGAATCGGGGGCTCGAGATCCTGGCGGTCATACCGGCCATTCTAGGGGGACGGGGCACGGCGACCGATCAGAGCCACGGTGACCAGGAGCCACGGCCGGCGGGATCCTGGTCTCAGCCGGTTCGGCGCCTCGCGAGGATCGCCCGCAGGACGTCCCCGTCGGCCCCGGCGGAGGCGGCCGGCGAACCGGAGCCACCGGAAGGCTCGACCGGGTCAACCGGCTGCGGGGGCCGGGCCGGCGCGCTGGGCTCGGGCCGGTCGACGAGGGGGCGGCGACGCGACTCGAGGCGGACCGGGAGGTCGTCCTCGATCACCTCGCCCAGGGTCATCTTGTGGAGCCAGCCGCGACTGCCGTCGGGGCAGAGAACGAGCCAGTACGCACCGGCCTGCTGGAGGAGCTGGACTTCGTCGCCCTGATCGAGGAAGCCGATCTCGTTGCCCCGCAGCTCGTCGGGCTGGTCGAGCAGCCGGACCAGCCGGTAGCGAAGCCGTCGCCGCTCGTGCCCCTCGAGCGGGTCGACCAGGCCGTGGTCGAATGACAGACTCTGCTGAGTCGACGCCGCGCGGAGCGGGTCGGTCTTGCGCGCCTGCATCAGGGAGGGACGTCGCCAGCGCGGCAGCGACAGCTCCTCGGCCGGGAGATCCGGCGCGGGCACGGCCGCCGGGGCCGGCAGGAACGGGCCGCCATCCGGGACGAGCGCCGAACTGGAGACCGGGGGCGCTGGGCTTCCCGCCTTCGAGCGGAGCGTCTCGTCCGGCTCGGGCTGTTCGCCGTCGCGGCGACGCTTCCTGAAGGCGAACAGGGCCATCGCCAGGGTGACCCCGCCGGTCGTGATGATCGTCTGGAATGCCAGGCGGACGGCCAGCGGAATCTCCGACCCGCCGAGACCAAGGGCGCGCAGGCCGGGCGAGAGGGTCGCGGGATGCGCGCCCCCGCTCGCCGACCCGCCCAGGGACGCCCCCGCCCGCTCCTGACCGTCGGAGCTGCCGGAGGCAGCCGCGCCGAGCGCGCCGCCATCGGGCGCGGTCCCATCGGACGCCGTCCCACCCGCCGGGTCGCCGGCCGGGACACCGGCCACACCGCCCGAACGGAGATCGCCACTCGCCGCCGTCGACGGGGCGCCCGAGTCCGCCGACGACTCCGACATCCCGGCCTCGACGTCGCCGGCGACCGCGCCACCGGCCCTGCCGGTCGGGACCGTCCCGGTCGGGGGCCGCGCAGCGGCCGCTCCGCCGTCCCCGCTCCCGGCGCCGTCGGTCGCATCACCCGAACCGGTTGGGCCGCCGCCGGAGCCGCTCGGGCCGCCGCCGGAGGCGACTCCAGGCGGTGCCGCGGGGGTCGGGAGCGGCGTCGGGGTTGGGGTCGGCGACACGGCCGCCGTGGCGGGGGCGGTCGGGGTTGGGGCGGCCACCGGGCCGGCTGTCGGGGTCGGCGTTGGGGTCGGCGTTGGGGTTGGGGTCGGGCTCGCGGTCGGGCTCGCGGTCGGGGTCGGGCTCGCGGTCGGAGTCGGGGTCGGCGCCTCGATCACCACCGTCCCGGCATCGAGCGAATCGGTGAACTTCCTGGAGTCGGCGGCCTCGAAGACGACCCCGTGCGTTCCGGCCGACAGTGTCCGGACCAGCGTGAGTCGGACGCCGTCCTTCCACTTGCCGTCGCCGGCGGACATCGCGAACGCGTGTCCGTCGATGACAACCCAGACCGAAGCGGGCTCGGAGCCCTCGTGGTTCCGGTAGGTCACCTCGAAGGTGATCGGCGTGGCGGGCGTGCCCGTGCGCGGCGAGACGGAGGGCGCGGAGAGGCCAATCGGTCCCGAGACTGCGGCGACGGGGCCGGCCAGCACGGCCATGAGGCCTGCTGCCACGGCGAGCACGGCCAGCCGCGGACCGGCGTGGCCAAACTTCCTGCGCTGCGGGACCAGGGGCACCGATCGGTCTCCCTCGGGGACATGGAGTTCCGGCGTGACCCTCAGCATGGACCCGCCCGCGGGCCGTTTCCATGGTACGGGTGGCTCCCCGGTGGTGGCCCGGACGTCCGGGCCGGGGAATGGTCGCCGGTCGAGTCGGGCCGGGCATTTCGGCACTGGACCGCCGGACGCCGACGGGCGATCATGTGGTCCCGGCCGGCGAGCGGGTGCCGGAGAGCAGAGACTGCGGAGAGGCGGTGTGCGATGCGAGCGCTGACGCTTCTGACCGTGTTCACCAGCGGACTGGTGGTCGGGATCGGCCTGACGATCAGGTCACTGGCCTGGCTGCGGGCGCGAATGCGGCCGGCGTTGCTCCAGCCGGCGGTCGCCCGTCCGCTGTCCGCCGCGTCCGGTCCCCGTCCGGCCCCGGTCCACATCCGGGTGACTCGCCCTGCCGAGGGGAGGCACGCCTTTTCGGTACCGCTCGAGCCGACGCTGCCCGAGCAGCGGATGGCCGATCTCGAGGACATTCCCGTCGGGCCGTTCGACCCGGACGAGGCCCTCGAGCTGGCCGAGGAGCCGACGCTCTACGAGGAGGACGACCTCGGCCCGCACCTGATCGAGCCGCACCTGGGCGAGGAGGAGGCAGAGCTGGCCGGGTTGCCACGGCCGCCGAAGACGCGACCATAGCCGGGAACCGCGCTCACGCGCCCGCCGGGCGCGCGGCAGGCGCGCGAGCCACTCAGCGCGGGCCCGGGCAGAGGGCCGTCCTCGAGGCCCGCATTCGATCCTGGTCGGCGGGGCTGTCGGCGGGGCTGGTAGGGGAGGGTGGATTCGAACCACCAACCAACCGCGTATAAGGCGGGTGCTCTAACCGTTGAGCTACTCCCCCGGCGAGGCGAGTGCACCGACGCGAGCGTCGAGCGGTCGTCAGGCTCGTGGCCGGCAACGACACCAGAGTACACAAGCGCGCCACACCGAGGCGCGGACCGGCGACCCCGGTGGAGGCCGCCGGTCCGCCTGGTTCGAAGGCCCGCGAGGTTACTCCTGGCCCTCGAACTGGTGGTCGACGTTCTGACCTGCCAGATCCGCATGGCCACCCGGACCATCGGCCTCGGTGGTGGCGGCTTCGGTCGTCGACTCGGCAGCACCGGCCGCCTCGGCAGCATCGGCCGCCTCGGTCGTCGACTCGGCGGCGCCGGCGACATCCGGCGTGGTCTGGTCACCCGCCTGGAGCGTGTCGGTGTCAGGACCGACGGGCTCCACCGGGCTCGCCTGGGTCACCGGCGCCGACGGCGCCGGGCTGCCCGCGAACGCGATCCCCGCGCCGGAGATCATCAGGACGGCCACGGCGGCGAGCGCCGGGGCCCGGAAACGATCGAGCTTCATGGCTCACTCTCCTGTTCGTGATCGGGTCATCTGCCCGATCGCCGGGGAGACCTTGCGCTATCGACCGTGAGCCTTCGGTGAATCTCGGGACGCGTCCGATTCATGCACGATTCATGAACCGGACGCACGATGGCGCCATGAAGATCCTGATGCTCGAGGACGACGAGCGGCTTCGATCGGTGGTCGTGCGCGGCCTGCGTCGCTCCGGACACACGGTCAACGTGGCGGGGACGGTCGAGGAGGCGCGCTACCTCCTGTCCGAGACCGGGCACGATGTCCTGGTCCTTGACGTGATGCTTCCCGACGGGGATGGGTTCACCCTGTGCCGGGAGCTGCGGGCGTCCGGCGACCGGAGCCCGGTCCTGATGCTGACCGCCCGCGACGCGGTCACCGATCGGGTGCGCGGCCTGGACGTCGGAGCGGATGACTACCTCGTCAAGCCGTTCGCCTTCGCCGAGCTCGAGGCTCGGCTTCGAGCCCTCGATCGGCGCGGGCCGAGCGAGCGACCGACAACCATCGTCGTCGGTGAACTGGAGCTCGACCCGGCTTCTCGCCGAGCCAGCGTCGGCTCGCGCGACCTCCGCCTGACGGGCCGCCAGTTCTCCCTGCTCGAGTTCTTCGCCCGCCGGGCCGACCAGGTCCTCACCCGCACCCAGATCCTCGATCAGGTCTGGGACTGGGCGTTCGACGGGGACCCGCGGATCGTCGACGTCTATGTCCGGTCGCTGCGGCAGGCCCTCGGGTCCGACCCCCGGACACCCTGGATCGAGACGGTGCGCGGCGTCGGGTATGCCCTCCGACCGGCGCGCGACCCGGGTCGTCGCCCATGAGCATCCGCTCACGGCTGGCGGTGAGTTACGGGGCGGGCGTGATCGTGACCCTGCTGATCGTGGGCTTGTTCGTCTGGTGGCAGATGGGCGCGGCCCTCCGAGGCTCGCTCGAGACCACCCTCGGGACCCGGGCGACGGGAGTCCTCGGCTCGCTCGAGAACAGCGGCACGGCCGGCCTCCAGGAGGCCGATCGCGAGGCGCCCGGCGTGTTCGCGGCCCTGTTCTCCGCCGACGGCTCACTGGTGGACGCGAGCAGCGATACCCCGGCAGGCATCCGGCCGATCAACGGGGTGCTCGCTGCGGGCGGCCGGCGCTACCTCGTGCAGACTCAGCGGGCCCCCAACGGCGCACTGGTGGTGACCGGCGCCGACCTCCAGCCGATCGAGGACAGCCAGGCCGCCCTGGCACGCCTCTTGCTGGGCGTCGGCCTGTCCGTGGGCGCGGCCTCGCTGCTCGGCGGCTGGCTGCTGGCCGGACGCGCGCTTCGGCCGATGGATCAGCTGATCGACGCCGCCGCGACGATGGGGCCGGAAGACCTGGCGCGGCGGCTCCCACCCCCGGTTCGAATGGACGAGGTCGGACGGCTGACCCTCACCCTGAACGGGATGCTGGACCGACTCGCCGAATCCGTCGAGCGCCAGCGCCTGTTCGTGGCGATGGCCTCCCACGAGCTTCGAACGCCGCTCGCGGCGCTCCGGGCCGAGCTCGACGTCGTCGATCGTGATCGGGCCAGCCGGAGCGAATACCAGGCCGCCCTGCGCCATGCCCAGGGCGACGTGATCAGGCTGACCAGCCTGGCCACCAGCCTGCTCGAGCTGGCCACGGTCCGGGAGGACGCCCGGTCGATCGCTCGGGCCAACGTCCGCCTGCGCGAGCTCGTCGAGGCGGTCACCCGTGACCTCGATCCGCTCATCCGCCAGCGGCGCGTGGCGGTCGAGCTGGACGTGCCCGACGGTCTGGTCTCGATCGACCGCACGCGGATCGAGCACGCGCTCAGCAACCTGGTCAACAACGCCCTCCTCCACGGGGGCGGCGGAGGCACGGTCGAGATCGCCTGCCGGATCGACGGAGAGGCTGGGGCGCGGACCCTGACCGTGGAGGTTCTCGATCGAGGGCCGGGGTTGGGCGACGATCCACCGGACGAGCTGTTTGCGCCGTTCCGACGGGGCAGGCGCGCCCCCGGCGCCGGCTCGGGACTGGGACTGGCGACGGTCGCCGCGGCGGTGCGCGCCCACGGCGGTGCCTTCGGCGGCGAGCCCCGCGCCGGGGGCGGAGCGCGGTTCTGGTTCACGGTCCCGTGCGGATAGGCCCGACGAACGGGTTCCCCGGCGCGCGGCCGGGTGGTCGCTGAGCGCGGGCGCCGGCCGCCAGGCGTGTATCGTGGCACGATGAGCCCGGCTGACATCCTCGCGGAGGTCTGAGATGCCGCTCCGCTTCTGGCGCAGAGTGAAGGTCGCCCCGGGAGTGACGATCAACCTGGGTAAGCGCGGAGCGTCCGTCTCGCTCGGACCGCGCGGGTCGAAGACGACGTTGGGGCGGTCCGGCGTGCGCCAGACCGTCGGCCTGCCGGGCACGGGCCTGTTCGCCACCCAGCAGCTGCGGCGCGGGCAGCGGGGGGACCGCCCGCCGGCCACGGGAGAACCGACCAACCAGCCCCCGGCCACGGACGTCTCGGCCGACGAGGGCGACCTGGCCGATGAGCGCGCGGGGGTGTCCCTGGCCGGCGCCGGTGCGCCCCCGGTCCCCTGGCGGGCGACGCTCCTGATCGTGGCCGGCCTCACCGTCGTCGTGGCCGTGAATGCACCCACCGATGCCGTGCCGTTCGCGGTCGTGGCCACGCCGATCGCACTCGTCCTGGCCTGGGCGCTGCGCCGCCATCCGGGCGGGGTCGCCGTCCTCCTCGTGGCGATCGTCGTCGGCGCGCTGGCGGTCGTCCTGGAGCTCGTCGCCGGCCTCCTGTCGCTCGGGGTCGGGGGTCGCCGGCGCTGAGCGGGGCCGAGGGCGGGCCTGGTGCTACCCGCGTGATCGTCGATAGGGCGCCGGGTCGAGGGCGGCCTGAAGGCCGGGACTCCGGGGGCGACCAGGTCGGAGGTCAGCGGCGACGGAGCCGCTGCAGAATCCCCCCGATCATGGGCGGACGTCCGGCCAGCGACGACCCCCTCGCGACCGGGGCGCTTGGCGTTGGTATCCGGCCATCCGGCCCGGGCGGGCTGGGCGGTACCCAGGCACCGGGCGTGGCCTCGACGGCCCGGGGCGCGGCCGAGTCCGGCGCCGCCCGCGCCTGGGTTGGAGCCGGGGCCACCCCGGGCGGACGTCCCGGCCATGACTGCCCGTTCCGGCCCAGGAGCGCCTCCATGAGCGCCCGCTCCTCGGGGGTCTGCTCGGCCAGCAGAGGCAGCTCGTCAGGGTCGAGGGGCCGGGGGCTCGTCGGCACCGGGACCGGCGGCCGAGCGTAGGCCGGAGCTCCGCGAAGCTTCGGGAAGGCGACGTGCTGCTCGTCGATCGACACGGTCGGACCTCAGGACATGCGGCCGGATCGAATGGCGGCCCGGCCGCGCCGAATGATAGCCAGCCGAGAGTACTGCGGAATGGTACGAGTGGGCTACCCGGCCGGCGGCCTCGCCCAGCGCGAATCTGGTGCCCGGGCGCACCGCGGCGGCGGGTGAGACGCGGCGGCCCAGGACGCCAGCGGGCGGCGCCGTCAGACGATGAGCGGCTTGAGCACCTGGGCGACGACGACCAGGACCAGATAGGCGATCGGGATCGCGGCGAAGAAGCCGAGCGCCGCGCTCCAGGCGGTCCGTGTCCGGCGCCCGCCGGAACCGGTCGGCTGGGGGACGATCAGGTAGGTCACGATCGTCCCAACCGCGACCACGAGCGCGACATCGAGCGCAACCGCGAGCGTCCGCAGGTCACCGCCGGGCAGGTCCGCGCCACGCGTCACGGCCACGTCGTAGACGAGATAGGCGAGGCCGAGAACGAGGGCGACGACGAGGCTGCTCGCCACGGCCCGCACGACCGGCCGGGGTGGGTTCCGGTAGCGCCGCCAGAGCACCTCGAGCCGGGACCGTTCCCGGACCCGGCGGTCGGGTCCACCGCTCATCCGGCGTCCTGGCCGAGCAGCGGGAGCGCCCGATGGCGCGGCAGCGTCTCGGGGGTATGGGCCGCGAGCTCGGCCACC
This sequence comes from Chloroflexota bacterium, assembly GCA_021825385.1. Classification (GTDB taxonomy): domain Bacteria; phylum Chloroflexota; class Limnocylindria; order Limnocylindrales; family CSP1-4; genus JAKAHU01. The sequence continues at coordinate 8,020 of JAKAHU010000130.1, forward strand.
GCGGCACAGAACCGCTCGATCTCCTCGTCGGTGTTGAAGAAGCCGACACTGATTCGGAGCGCGTTCACCGCTGGGAGCGTGCGGGCGATCGCGAAGACACGCCGGCCAAGCTCGTCGAGCGCCTGGTCGGGGGTCCAGCCGGCGATCCGGAACGAGACGAGCGTCGCCATCTGGTGGCGCGGCGTCAGCAGTTCGACCCCCGGGATCGCGGCCAGCAGATCGGCCGAGCGCCGGGCGAGCCTCGCCGCGCGGGCGTACGCCCAGTCGAGCCCGACGTACATCGACAGCCAGCCGCAGCTCCGGGCGAACCCGACCACCGACGGGCGATGGTAGTTCGTGCCCTCGAACCGGCGGGCTGACGGCCAGGGCAGGCCGGTCCCGCGGCCGTCCGCGGTCTCGAAGCTGAAGTAGCCCGCGAACGTCCGCCGGACGCGATCGAGGGCCTCGGGGCGGACCCAGAGCGCGCCCATCCCTTCCGGCCCGAGCAGCCACTTCTGACCGGGGATGGCGTAGACGTCGGCCCCGATCGCGTCCGGATCGACCGGGATCGCGCCGGCCGACTGTGCCCCGTCGACGACGACGAGCGCGCCGCGGGCGTGGGCCAGCTCGGCGATCCGGGCCACCGGCAGGACGGCACCCGTGGACCAGGCGACGTGCGAGATCGAGACGAGCCGCGTCCCGGGCGTGATCGCCGCCTCGAAGGCGGTCAGTGTCCGGTCGTCGTCGCCACCGTCACCGACGTCGACGATCGCGAGGTCGACCCCGAACCGGTCGCGGGCCACGTACAGCGGCCCGACACCACCCGGATGCTCGAGCGAGCTCGTCACGGCCCGGTCGCCGGCCCGCCAGTCGATGCCCCACGTGCCGATGTTCATCCCGTCGGTCGTCGAGTGCGTCAGCGCGACCGTGTCGATGTCCGAGGTCAGGATCGCGGCCACCGCGGCCCGCGCCTCGGCCATCCGCTCCAACGTCTCGGGGAGGAGCGAGACGTGGGCCCGTCCGGTCGTGAGCTCCCACTCGGCCACCTCGGCCATCGCGGCCGCGGTCTCGCGCGGCAGCGGCCCGGCCGTGCCGGTGTTCAGGTAGATCCCGGCCGCGGTCGCGGGCAGCGCATCGCGGACCGCGGCCAGCTTCTCGGCCTCGGGCAGGAAGGGGCTGACCATGGGTCCGTATGATAGGGCCCATGGTGAAGGCATTCTCCCGCCCGGAGCTGCTCGTCTCGAGTGAGTGGCTGGCCGAGCACCTGCAGCGCCCGGAGGTCCGGGTGGTCGACGTGCGCTGGCGCCCCGACGGCAGCGGGCGCTCGCTCCACCAGGTCGGGCACATCCCGGGCGCGGTCTACCTCGACTGGGCCACCGAACTGGTCGACGTCGAGGACGAGGCCGGGCTGTTCCTGCTCGCCGGACCGGACCAGGTCAGCACGGCCCTCGCCCGGGCGGGGATCGGGGACGGGACGAACGTCGTCCTCTACGACGATACGGCCTCGCTCTTCGCGGCCCGGGTCTGGTGGAGCCTGCGCGTCTACGGATTCGAGTCGGCCCGCATCCTCGATGGCGGCTACCGGGCGTGGGTGGGCGAGGACCGGCCCGTCTCGAACGCCCTGCCGAGCCCTGCGCCGGCCCAGTTCACCGCCCGCGCCCAGCTTCGAATGCGGCTCACGACGGCCGACGTCCGGGGCCTGCTCGGATCACCAGACGTGATCCTCCTCGACGCCCGTGCCCCGGCCGAGTACCGCGGCCAGCAGGGCAACACGCGCCGGCTCGGTCACATTCCGGGTGCGGTGAACGTGCCCGTGGCGGCGATGAGCCAGCCCGGCGGCCAGCACTTCCGCGACGGTGACGAGCTGCGCAGCATGCTCGCCCGGGCGAACGTCGGCCGGGGCCGGCGGCTGGTCTGCTACGACGGCTCGGGGATCGCCGCGGCCAAGCTTGCCTTCGTCCTCACGCTCCTCGGCCATGACGATGTCGCGGTCTACGACGGCGGCTGGGCGGACTGGGGCAACCGGCTCGATCTGCCGGTCGATCGCTGAGGCGTCAGCCCCGGGACGGCTCCGGATCTAACCCCGGCGCCCACTCGCCCGCGCCCGCGCCGGCACCGTCGTCGGC
>JAKAHU010000131.1 GCA_021825385.1 Chloroflexota bacterium
ATGACTGCGGCCGACGAGCGTGCCTCGACGGGGCCGCTCGCCTGGGCCGACCGGCCCCGTCGAGGCTCCATCGCCCGGGCCCCCGCCCCCGAGCTACAGGACCCCAACAAGCCCGATCCCGACCGTCTCGGCTCGCCGCCTGCCGCGCGCCGGCCCCGACCGGCCCGCCGTAGCCAGCGCTCAGCCGGCCTCCAGGAGGAGGCCGCCTGAGCCACCGGCCCGAGAAGCACAGGGCCACGCCGCTCGACCCGACCTCGTTCCGGCGGCTTACGCTCCGGCCCGCGCTCGCTCGAGTGCGGTGGTCTCGCGATCGAGTCGGCAGTGGGACCGAAGACGCCGTGGTTGCGGGGCGGCCGGCACCCCGGCCAAGCGCAGCGCCGCCTGCCCCGGCCAAGCGCAGCGCCGCCACCCCCGGCCAACCGGGCAGCGCCGCCTGCCCCGGCCAACCGGGCAGCGCCGCCTGCCCCGGCCGGTAGCCCGGTCCGGGGGTGGACCGGCTAGCCGCCGACGACGATGTTCACCAGACGGCCACCGGCGTGGATGATCCGCTCGGGCTGGCGGCCGGCGAGCAACTCGACGATCCGGGGTCGGGCGAGCACGATCTGCTCGAGCTCGAGCTCGGAGATCCCGGCCGGCACGGCGACCCGGTCGCGGACCTTGCCGTTGATCTGGATCGGGACCTCGCGCAGCTCGTCGGCCAGGACGCTTGGGTCGACCTCGGGCCAGCGCTCGGTGTGGATCGACGACCACGGCTCGCCAGCGGCGGCGAGCCGGCGGGCCCACAGCTCCTCGGCGATGTGGGGCGCCGCGGGGGCGAGCATGAGCAGGAGCAGCCGGACGGCCTCGTCCCAGGCCGGGGCGCGGACCGCCTCGGTGCCGCGGTAGCGCATGAGCAGGTTCGTGAGCTCCATCAGGTGGGCGACCATCGTGTTGAACCGGAAGCCCGCGTACTCCTCGCTCACCGCGCGCAGGGTCCGGTGGGCGGCCATCCGAATCGCCCGGTCGGCGTCGGCGTACGTCTCGCCCGCCGGCAGCCGGCCCGCGTCCGGGTCGCCTGGCTCGACGCCCTCGGGCTCGAGGACGATCGTCCAGACCCGGTTCAGAAACCGGTGGACGCCGCCGATCCCGGTCGGGCTCCACGGGCCACCCTGGTCCCAGGGACCCATGAACATCAGGAACAGGCGCACCGTGTCGGCGCCGTAGCGGGCGACGAGCGGCCCGGGCTCCTCGACGTTGCCCCGGGACTTGCTCATCCGCTCGCCGTCGGCGCCCAGGATCTGGCCCTGGTTGAACAGGCGCTTGAACGGCTCGCGATGGCCAACCAGGCCGAGGTCGGCGATCGCCTTGGTGAAGAAGCGGCTGTAGAGCAGGTGCATCACGGCGTGCTCGGCGCCGCCGGTGTACTGGTCGACCGGGCACCAGCGGTCGGTCAGGGCGCGGTCGACCGGGCCGTCGGCCTTGTGCGGCGAGAGGTAGCGATACCAGTACCAGGACGAGTCGATGAACGTATCCATCGTGTCCGTCTCCCGCCGAGCGGGGCCGCCGCAGCGCGGGCAGTCGACGTTTAGGAACGCGGGATCGCTCTTGAGCGGGCTCTCGCCGCTGCCTTTGAAGTCGACCTGCTCGGGCAGGAGGACCGGCAGCTGGTGGTCGGGGACGGGGACGATCCCGTCGCGCTCGCAGTAGACGACCGGGATCGGGGTGCCCCAGTAGCGCTGGCGGCTGATCAGCCAGTCGCGGATCCGGTAGCTGACCGCGCTGTCGCCGGCCCTCTCGCGCTTGAGCGCCTCGACGATCGCCTGCGCGCCGCGCGGCGCGGTGTACCCGGAGAAGCGGTCCGAGTTGACGAGCACGTCGCTCTCGGCCTTGCTGACGTAGGCCTCGCGCAGCTCGGGCAGGCTGGCACCGGGCGCCAGGGCGTCGACCGCGGCGGCCGGGGCGATCACCTGGCGGATCGGTAGCCCGAACCGGACGGCAAAGGCGAAGTCGCGTTCGTCGTGGGCGGGGACGGCCATGATCGCGCCGGTCCCGTAGCCGGAGAGGACATAGTCGGCGATCCAGATCGGGATCCGCTCGCCATTGATCGGGTTGATCGCGTCGGCGCCGAGCGGCACGCCGGTCTTCTCGCGCTCGGTCGAGAGGCGCTCGATCTCCGTCTGTCGGCGGGCCTGCTGGACGTACGCCTCGACCGCGGCCCGCCGCTCGGGCGCGGTCAGTTTCTCGACCAGCGGATGCTCCGGGGCGAGGACCATGAACGTTGCCCCGAACAGGGTGTCCGGCCGGGTGGTGAAGACGCGCAGCTCGTCGCCGCCGGGCTGGTGATCGTCGGGGGCGGTTCGAAAGACGATCTCGGCGCCCTCCGAGCGGCCGATCCAGTTCGTCTGCATGACCCGGACCGGCTCGGGCCAGTCGATGCCGCTGAAGTCGAGCAGCTCGTCGGCGTACTTCGTGATCCGCAGGAACCACTGCTCGAGGTCGCGCTTCTCGACCTGGGCGCCGCAGCGCCAGCAGTGGCGGTCGGCGCCTTCGACCTGCTCGCGGGCAAGCGTGCCGTCGTTGGGGCACCAGTCGACCGGGGCCATCGCCCGGTAGGCCAGGCCGGCCTCGAGGAAGCGCAGGAAGAACCACTGGTTCCAGCGGTAGTACTCGGGGTCGCAGGTGACGACCTCATGGTCCCAGCTGAACGTGGCGCCCATCGTCCTGAGCTGGCGGCGCATGTTCTCGATGTTGCGCATCGTCCAGGTGGCCGGGTGGATGCGGTGGCGAATCGCGGCGTTCTCGGCCGGCAGCCCGAAGGCATCGAACCCGATCGGCAGAAAGACGTTGTCGCCGTGCATCCGCCGGAAGCGGGCGATCGCGTCGGTCGGGGTCTTGATGTACCAGTGCCCGATGTGCAGGTCGCCCGAGGGATACGGGTACATCGTCAGCAGGTAGTACTTCGGCCGCGACTGGTCGTGCAGGTCGGTCCGGTAGAGGCCGAGCTCCTCCCAGCGCGCCTGCCAGCGGGGCTCGATCTCGGCCGGGTCGTAGCGCTCGACACGGGTCCGCTGGCGCCCGGTGGCAGGGGCCGTCGCCGAGGCCGAGGCGGCGGTGGCGCGGGCGCGGTCGTCGCTCCCGGCACCCTCGCCGGTCATGCTGCCTCGGGTGCTGGCGGGGTCACCGGTGCCGGCACCGGCGCGTTCACGCTCATTGGTCGGTTCGCTCGTGGTCGTCACGGTCGGTTCGTCCTGCAAGGACCACGACCCCCCGCCGAACCGGCGAGGGGTCGTGGTCATCGGCGTGTCGGTGAGATGGTGGAGCTACGGGGATTCGAACCCCGGACCTTCTGAATGCCATTCAGACGCTCTCCCAGCTGAGCTATAGCCCCACGGTCCGGAGGCCGAGTGTACCAGACCGGCCGGAACGGGCGCGGTCGACACCGGGCGCGGTTCGACGAGGCGCGGTTCGACGAGGCGCGGTTCGACGAGGCGCGGCTGCAGCCGCGCCGGCGGAACCCGGCTACGGCCGTCCGAGCAGCTCCGCCGCCAGCTCCCGGTACTGGCCCAGGCAGAGGTCCGACGACACGCTCGCCCGGAGCTGGATGCAGACGTGGTCGGCTCCAGCCTCGAGATGGGCCCGGACCCGGGCCGCGATCGCCCCGACGTCACCCCAGGCGACGACCGCGTCGACCACCCGGTCGCTGCCCGCCCCCACCAGATCGTCGTCCCCGTAGCCCAGCCGGCGGAGGTTGTTGGCGTAGTTCGGGAGGGCCAGGTAGCGGGCGGCGAAGGCCCGTGCGATCCGACGGGCCTCGATCGGGTCCGGCTCGAGGACCGCCGTCTGCTCGACCGCCAGGAACGGCTCGGGGCCGAGTCGCGCCCGTGCCTGCCCGGTGTGCTCAACCGGCACGAAGTACGTGTGGGCGCCATCGGCGTGCTCGGCCGCCAGTGAGAGCATCCGGGGTCCGAGAGCAGCCAGGACGCGCCCGACCGGCTCGGCCGGCTGGGGACCGCTGTAGGTCGCCGCGTCCATCGCCTCCAGGTAGGTCCGCATCCGTTCGAGCGGGTGGTCGTACCGCTGGCCGCGGGTCGCGACCGACGGTGCGTGGCTGACCCCGAGACCGAGCAGGAATCGACCCGGGTAGGCCTCGCCGAGGGTCCGGGCGCCGTTCGCGGCGGCCATCGGGTCGCGGGCCCAGATGTTCGCCACCCCGCTCGCGATGACGATCCGGTGACCGGCCCCGAGCAGGATCGCGGCGTGGCTGAGGGCCTCCTTGCTGCCGATGCTCTCGGGGAACCAGATCGCCCCGTAACCGGCCTCCTCGAGCGCGGCGACGGCGGCCCGTTCCTCCTCGGCCGGGTGCTCCTGGAGGGCGAAGCTCCAGGCCCCGATCGTGCCCAGCCGTGCCGCCAGCTTCCTTCCCCCGACCGCTCCTGCCATCGTCTCGTGCTCCCGAAACCGGCCTGCGCCGGCCCGAAGCCGGCGCCGATCTGACTGACGACGCCAATGATGCTCGATCGGGCGTGGGCCTGTCGGTCGGTCGCGTCCAGTGCGTCATCCCGGACGGCCTCTCGCAACGGGCCGCTCGCCACGTGACTGACCCCGGCCGGTGGCCCACGATCGCATGGGGTGGGGCCGGGACAGCCGAGATGCCGGCCCGGCCCCCTCGTCACAGACCCGGGGACTCGACGATCGAGGATGGACCGGAGACTTCCGCACCTGTTCGGCGGACCGCTGTTCGGCGGGTTGCGCGGCCGCGCCGCACGCGCCCGCGGAGCACGCCGACGACCGCCCTGGGACGAGCCGGCCACCGCCTCGCCGACGGCCGGGGCCGGGCCGGGCGGAGAGCCAGCCGCCGGTCCGGCCGTCGAGCCGCCGAGCCCGGCCGAGGCGGGCCCGATCTCGGCCCTCGAGCCGCCGGCTGTCTACCGGGCGCTCGGCACCTCGCCGGCCGGTCTCTCGTCGGTCGAGGCGGCGGCCCGCCTGGCGGAGTACGGCCCGAACGAGCTCCCGCGTCCCGTCCGGCGGCCGCTCGTCCTGCGCTTCGCCGACCAGCTCACCCACTTCATGGCCCTCCTGCTCTGGATCGGCGGGCTGCTGGCGTTCCTCTCGCGCACCCCCGAGCTCGGCTGGGCGATCTGGGCGGTGATCGTGATCAACGGCGCCTTCAGCTTCTGGCAGGAGTACCGGGCCGAGCGAGCCCTCGATGAACTCGGCCGGATGCTTCCGCCCCTGGTCCGCGTCCGCCGCGACGGGGAGCTGCGCGTCCTCCCGGCGCGCGAGCTCGTGCCCGGCGACGTGATCGAGCTCGAGGAGGGCGATCGGGTCCCGGCCGACGCGCGACTGACCTGGTCGGCCCTCCTGTCGGTTGACATCTCGGTGTTGACCGGCGAGTCGACTCCGCAGCCCCGTCGAGCCGACGCCCTCCCGGAAGGGACGAACGGTCGCCCGGGCGAGGCCTCGAACCTCGTCCTGGGCGGCACGACCGTGGCCACCGGGCGGGCCCGGGCGGTCGTCTACGCGACCGGCGCGGCGACCGAGTTCGGGCGGGTCGCCCACCTGACCGCGACCGTCGAGCGGGAGCGGAGCACCCTCGAGGTCCAGGTCGCCCGGATCGCCCGGGTGATCTCTGCCCTCGCCCTCGGCTGGGGGGTGGCGGTCTTCGTCCTCACCTACGTGCTCGTCGGGATCGAGCTCGACGAGAGCTTCATCTTCGCGATCGGGATCATCGTGGCCAACATCCCCGAGGGGCTGCTGCCCACGGTCACCCTCTCGCTGGCGATCACGGTCCAGCGGATGGCGCGCCGGAACGCGCTCGTCCGCCGACTCTCGGCGGTCGAGACGCTGAGCGCGATCAGCGTCATCTGCACCGACAAGACCGGGACCCTGACCAAGAACGAGATGACGGTGACCGAGCTCTGGACGCGGCCGGCGGTGGCCTCGATCAGCGGCGCCGGCTACCGCCTCGCCGGCGAGCTGCATACGAGCGCCGCGGGCGAACGCCTGCGGCCGCTCCGGCTCCTGCTCGCGGGCGCCGCGCTGTGCTCGAACGCGCGCCTGCAGCCGGTCGGTGCGCCGGGCGGGGGCCAGGGCGGGGTTCCGGGCGGGGGCCAGGGCGGGACCAGAGGCAGGGTTCCGGGCGAGGTGACCGTCCTCGGCGATCCGACCGAGGGCGCCCTGTGCGTCGCCGCGGCGAAGGCGGGTCTCGGGCTCGAGGCGCTCCGGGACGGTGCCCCGCGGAGGCGCGAGGTTCCATTCGATGCCCGGCGCCGGATGATGAGCGTCGTCCTGCGCTGGCACCTCCCGGACCTGTGGTTGACCGGGGCGCCGTACCTCGTGTTCGCCAAAGGCGCACCGACCGAGATCCTGGCCCGCTGCGCCTCGATCCTCGGCGAGGGCGAGGTTCTGGCTCTCGACGAGGCGGAGCGGGCGACCGTCCTGGCCGCGAACGACGCGCTGGCCGGCAGGGGCCTGCGCGTCCTCGGTGTCGCGATGCGCGAGGGCGGCAGCCGCCTGCTCGACCTCGACCCCACCCAGCTCGAGACCGGCCTGACCTTCATCGGCCTGGTCGCCATGCACGACCCGCCGCGTCCGGAGGCCGCGGCGGCGATCGCGGCCTGTCGGGCGGCCGGGATCCGGGTGACGATGGTGACCGGCGACGACGGCCACACGGCGGCCGCGATCGGGCGCCAGATCGGACTCGTCCCGGCCGATGACGAAGCCACGGTCATCACCGGGCCGCGCCTCGACCAGCTTCCCGAGGCCGCCCTGCGCGAGCTCTTGCGCCATGGCCAGGGCCTGATCTTCGCCCGGGCCTCACCGGAGCAGAAGCTCCGCCTCGTGCGTGCCTACCAGGAGCTTGGCCATCTGGTGGCGGTGACCGGCGACGGCGTGAACGACGCCCCGGCCCTTCGGGCGGCGAACATCGGGATCGCGATGGGGATCAGCGGCACCGACGTGGCCCGCGAGGCGGCCGACATCGTCCTCCTCGACGACAACTTCGCCACGATCGTGAGGGCGGTCGAGCACGGGCGGGCGATCTACCAGAACATCCGCAAGTTCGCGACCTACATCCTCACCTCGAACGTGCCCGAGATGGCGCCCTTCGTGGCCATGGTCGGTCTGAAGGTGCCGCCCGGCCTGAACGTGATGCAGATCCTGTCGGTCGACCTGGGGACCGACATGGTCCCCGCCCTGGCCCTCGGCGCCGAGCCACCCGAGGCCGGCCTGATGGCCCAGTCGCCTCGACCCAAGGGCAGCGCCCTGATCGACCTGCCCATGCTCCTGCGCAGCTATGCCTTCCTGGGCATGATCGAGGCGCTCGTCAGCCTGGTCGCCTTCTTCGCCGTCTGGTGGCGCCACGGCTACGGGCTGGCCGATCTCCAGGCCCTGACCCCCGCGCTCCTGACCCACACGGCCGATCCGGTCACGACCGCCGTCCTGGCCGAGGCGACGACCGCGTGCCTGGCCGGGATCGTCGCCTGCCAGGTGGGGAACGTCTTCGCCAGCCGCTCGGAGTCGCAGTCCGCGTTCCGGCTGGGTTTCTTCAGCAACCGCCTGATCTGGCTGGGGATCGCAACGGAGGTTGCGTTCCTGCTCGTGATCGCGTACTGGCCACCGGCGCAGGCGGTCATCCATTCCGCTCCGCTCGACCCGGCCTTCCTGATCCTTCTGTTCGCCGTCGCGCCGCTGGCTGTCCTCATCCCCGAGGAGATCCGCAAGCGGCTCAAGCCTCGCCTCCAGGGGCGCAGCCTCCTGATCGCCCACGCCTGAGCAACGCCGCCGGGCGCAGTCTGTCACGATCCGGGTCGTGCGTGCCTTCGAGACGAGCGCCCGGGTGAACCTGCCCGGCGGTCCGCTCGCCTACACCGTCCGCCATTCCCCCCGCGCCCGCCGGTTGCGGCTCGTCATCGACCCGCGCCGCGGTGTCGTCGTCACCGTGCCGATCGTCCGGCGCGGGTCCGGGCGTGCGATCGAGGCGGCCGTCGAGGGCTTCCTTCGCCAGCGGGAGGCCTGGCTGCGCGGCCACCTCGCCCGCCAGGCCAGCGTCCAGGCCATGGCCGTCCCGGCCGCCGAACTGACGAGCGGCTCTGTGCTCAGGTTCCGGGGGGAGCCGCACCAGGTCCGGATCGAGGCCGGAGCTCCGTCGCTCCGTCGCTCCACGATCAGCCGGGTGGGTGGCGACGAGACCGACGAGCTCGTCGTGCGCTTGGCCGTCCGTGACCGGCGTCCGGCGGATGCCGTCCTCCGGGCCTGGCTCATCGAGCGGGCACGGGGTGCGATCGAGCGCGAGATCGCCCGTCACGCCGCCGCACTCGACGTTACCCCGGCCGCCGTCTCGCTCCGCGATCCCCGGACGCGCTGGGGGAGTGCGACTCGCACCGGGCGCCTGTCGTTCTCGTGGCGACTCGTCCTCGCCCCGCCCGAGGCGCTCGAGACGGTCGTCGTCCACGAGCTCGCTCACCTGCGTGTCTTCGGCCATGGCCCGGAGTTCTGGGCGGTCGTCGCCTCGCGCCGTCCGGACCACGCCGCCTGGCGCCGTTGGCTGCGCGAGCACTCGCTCGAGCTGCACGCCACGCTCGCCTGAGGTCCCGGTCCGGGCAGCCCCCACCGCGGCCGGTCGGCTCGGGGCACCCGCTCCACGATGTTTGCCGCCATCGTCGGGGGAGGCCGCTGGCCAATCGAGCGCTCCGCTGCGATCGGGTCCGGACGGCCTCGACCCGCGCCGTCGGCCCGGCGATGTGGGGAGTGGAGGCGAATGGTGGAGATGAGGGGACTCGAACCCCTGACCCCCGCGATGCGAACGCGGTGCTCTCCCAGCTGAGCTACATCCCCACTCGGACGGTCCGCGCTGGGCACCAGCAACGTGGCGGCCGGACCGGCCAACGAGTGTAGCACCTCACCTCGCGCGACGACCCTCCGCACCGGACCCGCGACCCCGTAGAGTCGGCAGCCATGCTCGATGGTTTGGCCTACGGTCTGTTCGCGGCGCTCGTGTGGGGCTTCACCGACATCTGCGCCGCGCTCGCTGCTCGCCGACTCGGCGGCCTGGCCACGGTGGCCGCCGTTCAGGCGACGAGCTTCGCGGGCCTGTGCCTGTTCGCGCTCCTGACCGCCGACGGCTCGGCGTTCGACCTCGGCGTGGCGCCGCGTGCGGCCGCGCTCGGGATTGCCTCGGCGATTGCGTACATCTCGTTCTTCACCGGCCTCGGGCTCGGTCCGATCGCCGTCGTCAGTCCGGTCGCCTCGGCCTACGGTGGTCTGACGGTGATCCTGGCCGTCGTTCTGCTCGGTGAGCGTCTGACCGCCAGCCAGGGGCTCGGGGCCGGGCTGGCGACGCTCGGGATCCTGTCGGTTGGGCTGCGCGCGGAGGGCCACTGGCGCTCGACCCGGTTCGTCGGTCCGGGGGTGCCGCTGGCGATTGTCTCGCTCGTGACCTGGGCGTTCGTGACGATCGGGATCACGATGCTCGTCCGCGAGACGAGCCTCGTCTCGGTTCTCCTCGTCGCCCGGGGGGCGAACACGCTGACGGTCTGGATCCTCCTCTGGGTTCGTCGCTGGCGCCGTCGCTGGCGTCATCGGGGCCGATCCGGTGCGGAGTCGCCCGCCGGTCCGCCGCCGGCCCGGATCCTCGCCCTGGCCATCCTCGGCGGTGCGCTCGATGTGGCCGGGTACGTCGTCTACGCGACCGGCCTTCAGCGCTCGCTCGCCTGGGTCGTCGGCCTGTCGAGCTCGTTCGGTCCGGCGATCGCGATCCTCGTCGCGGTCGTCATCCTCGGTGAACGGCTGCGCCGGGTCCAGTGGTTCGGCCTGGCGATGCTCGCGGTCGGGATCGTTCTGATCGGGCTGCGCTGAGAGTCGTCGAGGAGAGGCTGACGGGGCCGCGCGGAACTCGAAGACGGCGATCCTGGGGCTTGAATGATCGAACAGATGTTCTATCATGACGCCCATGAGGAACTCCGGCGCCCACGACATCGAAGCCGCTCTGGCCTCCCTCGAGGCGCGCTGGGGCGCGGCGGCTCCGCGCCGGCTCGGCGGGGCGGGGAGCACGGTCGGAGCGGTGGATCCGCTCGGCAGGTCGGGCATGATCGGCGAGGTGGTCGG
>JAKAHU010000132.1 GCA_021825385.1 Chloroflexota bacterium
CGCCGCTCTTCGCGTCCCAGACGGTGCTGCCGGCCGCGCGCCGGGCCCGCCTCCACGCCGGGCGGCTCCGCAACCTGCCAGCCGGGCTCGCCGCCAGCCTCCGTGGAGCCGGCCAGGGCGCGATGAGGCCGCTCCACGCGCGCCTGAGCGCGGTCGCCTGCCCGACGCTCGTCGTCGCCGGCGCGCTCGATCCGGCCCTCGATCGTGCCCTCGTCGTCGCCGCCGGCATCCCGGGCGCCCGGCTCGACCTCGTCGCGGATACCGGGCACGCGCCCCATCTGGAGGCGCCGGCGCGGTTCCGTCACCTCGTCCTGTCGTTCCTCGCCGCGCGCGAGTCGCTGCCCGGGGCACTCCGCTCGACGCCCAGCGCCACCCCCGCCCCAACACCGATCCTCTAGGAGGTCACCTGAATGCCCAGCGTCACCTGGACTCCTGCCCACGAGTACCGCGACATCCGCTACGAGCATTCCGGCACCGGGATCGCCAAGGTCACGATCGACCGACCACACGTCCGCAACGCCTTCCGCCCGGAGACGGTGGAGCAGCTGATCGACGCGTTCCGCCGCATCCGGGACGACGGCTCGATCGGCTGCGTCCTCCTGACCGGCGCCGGAGATCGGGCGTTCTGTGCCGGAGGTGACCAGAACGCCCGGGGTGTCGGCGGGTATGTCGGTGCGGACGGGATCGCCCGGCTCAACGTCCTCGACCTGCAGCGCCAGATCCGCTCGCTGCCGATCCCGGTCATCGCGCTCGTGAACGGCTACGCGATCGGTGGCGGCCACGTGCTCCACGTCGTCTGCGACCTGACGATCGCCAGCGAGAACGCGATCTTCGGCCAGGTAGGGCCGCGGGTGGGCAGTTTCGACGCGGGATTCGGGGTCGGACTGCTGGCGCGACTGGTCGGCGACAAGAAGGCCCGCGAGATGTGGTTCCTCTGCCGCCAGTACACGGCCGCCGAGGCGCTCGAGATGGGCCTGGTCAACAAGGTCGTGCCGCTCGCGGAGTTGGAAGCCGAAGGAGTCGCCTGGGCTAACGAGATCCTCGCGATGAGCCCGACGGCGATCCGCTTCCTGAAGGCCGCCTTCGTGGCGGCCACCGACGGGCTCGCGGGACTGCAGGAGCTGGCCGGCAACGCGACCGGTCTCTACTACACGACCGAGGAGGCCCGCGAGGGCTCCCGCGCCTTCCTGGAGAAGCGGAAGCCGGACTTCTCGCGGGTTCCGCGCCGCCCGTGAACCAGACCCCTCGGTCCGCCCTGCAAACCTGGCTGCTGGCGATCCGGCCCGCGACGCTGCCAGCCGCGGCAAGCGGGGTGGTCGTGGGTCTCGGTGCCGCACGGGCGACCGGCGCGGCCTTCCGCCTCGATACCGCTCTCGGGTGCCTGGCGGTCGCGTTGCTGCTCCAGATCGCGGCCAACCTGGCCAACGACCTGTCCGACTTCCGACGCGGAGCCGACACGCCGGACCGGCTGGGGCCAACCCGAGTGGCGGCCGCCGGGCTGGTCAGCCTCCGCCAACTGGAGGCCGCCGTCGCGCTCGTCCTCGTCGCGGCCGGGGGGATAGGTCTCTGGCTGGCGACCGTCGGCGGGCCGGTGCTGATCGCCCTCGGTGCAGCCGCGATGGTCGCGGCGCTCACCTACACTGGGGGGCCGTTCCCGTACGGGTACCGCGGCCTGGGCGAGTTGTTCGTCTTCCTCTTCTTCGGGCTCCTGGCGGTCGTCGGCACGGCCGAGCTGCAGGCCGGGCGAGTGGAACCGCTGCACGTGCTCGCCGCGCTGCCGGTCGGGGCGCTCAGCACGGCGATCCTGGTCGTCAACAACCTGCGCGACATCGCCACCGACCGCGCCGCCGGCAAGCGGACCCTCGCGGTGCGCTTCGGCGAGGGCTTCGCCCGGGCCGAGTATGCCGCCTGCCTGGTGGTCGCCTGGGCCACCCCGATCGCGCTCTTGCCGATCGCGTGGGGGCAAGGCGCCGGAGCCGGGGTCGGGCCACTCGTCCTCCTGCCGTTCCTCGCGCTGCCGCTGGCCGCACCGCTCTGGCGTACGGTCCGCTCCGACGGCGATCCGCGCCGGCTCAACCCGGTCTTGCGCGGGACGGCCCGTCTGAGCCTCGTCTTCGGCCTGCTCTTTGCCGTCGGCCTCGCCGCGGGGCCGGCGCTCTCGTGAGCGCGGCGTTGCCTCGACTCGCGCGGGCCGAGGCGTTCCGGGTGCGGGTGCCGTTCCGGCGCCCTTTCCTGACGGCGCGCGGTCCCTTGACCCACCGGACCTCGTGGATCGTGCGGCTTCGCGACGAGGCCGGGGTCGAGGGGTTCGGCGAGGCCGCGCTCGACCCAGCGGCCTCGGCGGTCGAGGAGGCGGAGCTCGATCGTCTGGTTCGCGCGGCGCTGACAGCCCTCGCGGCCGGGGGGCTCGTCGATGCCGGAGACCTCGGGCCGTCGAGCAATCCCCAGCGGGCGCAGCGGGCCGGGATCGACGCCGCGCTCGCGGAGCTGGAGGCGGCCCGCCACGCCGGCGGCGACGTCGCCGGCGACGACGTCGCGGGGGACGACGTCGCCGGAGCGAGCCGGTCGATCGCGGTGCAGGCCACGATCGGCAGTGGCCCGCCGGCGGCCGCGGCGAGAGATGCCGTCCGGGCGGTGGCTGCCGGGTTCTCGACCCTCAAACTCAAGGTGGGGTCCGAGCCGGACGCCCGGCGGTTCGTCGACCAGGTGCGCGCCGTCCGCGGCGCGGTCGGCCCGGCCATCCGCCTGCGCCTGGACGTCAACGGGGTCTGGGACCGCGCGATGGCCCGCGAGCGATTGGAGGCCGTCGCCGACCTAGACATCGAGTACGTCGAGCAGCCGCTGCCCAGCCGTGACCTGGCCGGGCACGCAGCGTTGCGACAGGCGTGCCCCGTTCCGATCGCCCTCGACGAGTCGATCACCTCGGAGCGTGCGGCCCGAGCGGCCCTGGACGCCGGCGCGGCCGCCGTGCTCGTGCTGAAGCCGGCCCGGGTCGGAGGGCCGCGAGCGGTCGCCGCGATCGCCGCGGACGCCGCCGCCGCCGGCGTACCGGCGGTGTTGAGCACGTTCTTCGAGACCGGCATCGGCATCGCCGCCGCACTACGGGCCGCCGCTGACCTGCCGGCCATCGGCCCGGAGCGCGCCCACGGCCTGGCGACGGCGGCCATCCTGGAACACGATCTGTTGACCGCGCCGATCCCGGTGGTGGCCGGCCGCATGACGGTGCCGCACCGCCTCTTCGTCGACGACGAGGCCCTGCGCCACTACGCGCTCGAGACGGTCGAGTGGAACCCTTGACGGCTGGCTTCCTGCTCCCCGCGACCGCGCGATGGCACGCGGCGAAGCGTCCCGACGATCCCGCCCTCATCGACGGGGCCCTCCGCTGGAGCTGGGCTCAGCTGGATGCACGTGCCGACCGGATCGCCGCCAGCCTCCGGGCAGCCGGCGTGGCGTCGGGTGAGCGGGTCGGGCTGCTCGGCGGTACGAGCGCCGCGACCCTGGCCTTCCTGCACGGCGCGGGCCGGGCCGGGGCGGTCGTGGTCCCGCTCAGCGAGCGCCTGGCGGCGCCCGAGATCGCCGCGTTCCTCGACGACGTCGCCGTCGCCCGCGTGGTTGCCGCGGACGAGCGCCTGGCGGCAGCCCGCCGCTTCAGAACCGACGTCCTCCCCCTTGCGGGGCTGCTCGCTG
The DNA here is from genome assembly GCA_021825385.1 of Chloroflexota bacterium. Classification (GTDB taxonomy): domain Bacteria; phylum Chloroflexota; class Limnocylindria; order Limnocylindrales; family CSP1-4; genus JAKAHU01. The sequence continues at coordinate 3,688 of JAKAHU010000132.1, forward strand.
ATCCCGCCCCTTCCGATCCGCGCTGGGCGGATCCCTTGGTCGACCCGGAGATCGACCCGGCGTCGCCGGCGGTCATCGTCGCCACGTCCGGCACTACTGGCCGGCCCAAGGGCGCCCTCCTGACCCATGGGGGGCTCGCGGCGAGCGCCGCCGCCTGGCTCGCCGTCCTGCCCCCGGCCAGTGGCTGGCTGGCCGCCCTCTCCCTGGCCCACGTCGCGGGCCTCGGGATCGCCTGGCGTGCGGCGGCGGCCGGCGTGCCGGTCGTGGTTCCGTCCGGCACGTCCCCCGAGGAGCTCCTTGAGGCGCTTGCCCTGCCCCCGGTGAGCCACGTCTCGCTCGTCGCGGTGCAGCTCGCCCGCTTCCTGGACGGCGCCGGTGCCATGCCACCGCCCCCAGGTCTCCGGGCGGTCCTCGTCGGCGGCGGACCCGTGCCGCCGAGCCTCGTGTCGCGGGCGCTCGCGGCCGGCTGGCCGGTCGTGCCTACGTACGGCATGACCGAGACCGGTTCGGGCGTGACGGCCCTGCCGACGGCGGACGCGGCTGGCCACCCCGGTTCGGCCGGGCGAGCGCTGCCCGGCCTGGAGCTGCGGATCGCCCGGCCCGGCCCGGACGGGATCGGTGAGATCGAGGTGCGCGGCCCGGTCCTCTTCGCCGGGTACGTGGGGCGGGCGGCCGAGACGGAGGCCGCGCTGACCCCTGATGGCTGGTACCGGACCGGTGACCTGGGGACGCTGGACTCGGACGGGTACCTGGCCGTCGCCGACCGCCGGCTCGACCTGATCGTCTCCGGCGGTGAGAACGTCTACCCGGCCGAGGTCGAGGCCGTCCTCGTGGGCCACCCGGCGATCGCCGACGCAGGGGTGGCCGCCCTGCCGGACCTGACGTGGGGCGCCGTCCCGATCGCGGCGGTCGTTCTGCGATCGGGCCAGTCCGTCAGCGACCGCGAGCTACGGGCGTTCTGTCGCGCCCGGCTGGCCGGCTTCAAGGTCCCAGCCGCCTTCGTGCGGGTCGCGGCGGTGCCGCGGGCGAGCTCGGGCAAGCTCCGCCGCGATGCGCTCCGGACGATGCTGCTCGCCTGCGCTGCCGATGAGCTCGTATCAGCCGACACTCGACCGGCGCTGCCGTCGCTCCTCCACCTCCGGCGCCCCGACGGCGTGCGCCTCGCCTACCGGCGGCTGGGCGGGGCTCCGGGCGAGGGGCACCTGTCGAGCCGACCGCCGATCGCGCTCCTCCACGCCACGCTTTCGAGCGGGACCCAGCTGGCGCGGCTGGCAGCGCTGCTCGGGCGACGAGCGACGGTGCTGCTGCCCGACCGGCGAGGGAGCGGGGCGAGCCGGATCGCGCCGCCCCGGATCGTGGCGATCTCCGAGCAGGTCGCGGATCTCTTGGCACTCCTCGATCAGGAGGGTGTCGAGCGGGCGTGCCTGGTGGGGCACAGCTTCGGGGGCGTCGTGGCCCTCGCGACCGCGGCTCTCGCGCCGGAACGCGTCGCCGCCGTCATCGCCTACGAACCGCCCTACCTCACCCTGTTGGAGGAGGTCGGGCCCGGCTTGGTCGCCGAACTCGGCGCCGGCGTCGCGGCCGCCTACGCGATGGGCGGCGCCCCGGCCGCCGCGGAGTACTTCCTGCGGACGATCAGCCCCGAATCATGGGCCGCGATGCCGGCCCGCCAGCGCAGCGCCGTGGTGGCAGAGGGCGAGTCGGTGCTCGCCGATGCCGGGCTCGCCGGGATCGAATCGGTCGACCTCGACCGTATCGTCGCGCCGGTGACGCTGGCGACCGGTGGCGCCAGCGAGCCCTACTACGTCCCGATTGCCGACGCGCTCGCGGCCAGGATCCGGGGCGCCCGCCGCGTCCACCTGCCGGGGCTCCGTCACGTCGCCCCGATCACCGACCCGCACCCCGTGGCGGATCTCGTCCTGCACAACCTCTGAGCAGACCCCGGCGCCGATCGCTCGTCCCGGTTCGCTCGGCGGTCGCTCGTCAGCCCTCCGCCGGCTGCTCGCCCGCCTCGCCCGTCCCCTCAGCGGCGCCGGCAACCGGTGTGACAGCCTCGCGCTCGACCTCGGCACGCGACGGCTGGACGTGCGCGACCGGCTCGTCTGGGTCGGAAAGCAGCGTCACCTTCGGCGGCAGCGGCAGATCGCGGACGTGGATCGCCGCGTCGAACGAATCGAGCACGCTGATGTCGAACTCCAGCGTCTGCGGCATGTCGCCGGGGAGCGCGCGGAGCCGCACATGGTCGAGTGTCTGGAGGAGCGTGCCGCCGTGCTTCTCCACGGCCACCGAGGACCCGACGGGCTCCAGCGGCACATCCATCGTCATCTCCTCGGTCATCTTGACGAGGTAGAAATCGACGTGCAGCGGCCGGCGCTTGACGGGGTGCTCCTGGATCCCGTGGATGACGGCCGGGTGGGTGCGCCCTCCGTCGATCTTGAGATCGATCAGCGCATGGCGGCCGGCGCTCCGGCGCAGCGTGTCGAACGCCTTCTCGTCGATCTGAATCGGCTGGGAGGGCTCGCCGTGGCCGTACACGACAGCAGGCAGGATCCCCTCCCGCCGAAGCTTCGCGACGTGTTTGCCTGTCAGCTCGCGTCGGTGCGCGGTCAGTGCGGGTCGTGTCACGGTGGTGTCCTCTGTGTGGCGGGCGACGGACCGGGCGGGCAATCGGCGGGGCGGATGATGGACCCGGTGGCCGACCGTCGCCGCCGCGCCCGGCAAGCGCGCAACGGCGGCGCTACTCCTGCGGTGCGCGACCCGGCGATGGTACCAGACCGCCGGGGTCCTCAGTCCGTGCGGGTTGTACGATTCGCGCCGATGAACGCCACGATCCTGATCGTCGAAGACGAGTACGCCGTCGCACGGGGCATCGAGTACGCGCTGCAGCAGGAGGGCTACGACGTCCGGATCGCCCGCAGCGGCGAGGAGGGGCTCGAGTTCGCCACGCAGCAGGCGCCGGACCTGGTGATCCTAGACGTGCGGCTGCCCGGGATGGACGGATTCGAGGTCCTGCGCCGGCTGCGCGCCGCGGGGTCCAAGGCGCCGGTCCTCTTCCTGACGGCTCGCGACGACGAGGTCGACAAGGTGATCGGCCTGGAGCTCGGCGCCGACGACTACCTGACCAAGCCCTTCAGCCTGCGCGAGCTGATGAGCCGCATCAAGGCGCTGCTGCGGCGGGCGTACGGCGATCTGGCCGATGCGACCGGCGGGCGGGTGATCCGCTTCCGGGACCTGGTGATCGACCTGGAGCGGCGGCGCGTGTCGCGGGGCGATCGCCGGATCTCCCTGACCGCCACCGAGTTCGAGATCCTGCGGCACCTCGCCTCGCGGCCGGGACGCGTCTACTCGCGCCGCGAACTGCTCGAGCTCGTGCGCGACTACGAGTCGTCGCTCGACCAGGACGAGAAGACGATCAACGTCCACGTCAGCCACCTGCGCGAGAAGCTCGAGGACGATCCGTTCGCGCCGGCGTTCATCCTGACCGTGCGGGGTGCCGGCTACGCCTTTGCTGAACGCTGAGGATCCCCTGCGCCTGCTGCGCCGGCTCGGCGTCTGGCGGGTGCTGCCCCGCTCGTTCCGGGCGCGCCTCGCGCTGGTCATCTCGGCGGTGGTCGCCTTCGCGCTGATCCTCGTCTTGGCGGTCCTGCCCCGCCTCCTCGATTCGTATTTCACGCAGCAGGAGACCCAGAACCTGCAGGCCCGGGCAGCAGCCGTGGAACAGCTCCTGGCGGCGCAGCTGCGCCTGACGGCGCGGGGCGGCCAGGTGCCGATCGTCGCGCCCACGAACCCGCTGCGGCTCTCGGACCAGGTCGTCGCGGCCCTCACCGGTGCCGACGAGCCCGACGAGCGTTCCTTCTTGGCGGTGGAGGCGCAGGTGGTGGCCCAGGCCGACCTGACGGTCCAGGTCTACCCGGGGCCGGAAGCGACGGGCACGCCGGTGGCCACGCTCCGGGCGCCGCTGACGGAATCTCCAGGCGAGGGGTTGACGCGTGAGCCGGGCAGCGTCTCCGGCTCGTTCACGATCACGGACTCGTACTGGTCGCAGTTCTCGGGCACGGCGCCGGTGCGCACGGTCGTCGTGACCCTCTCCTCGCCGTACACGCTGCGCGCCGAGACACTGCAGACCCTCTTCACGGTGCTGATCGCCGTCGCGGTGCTCGCCATGGGCGTGGCGGTCGTGGTCGCCTTCATCGTGGCGGACCGGCTCACCACGCCGATCCGGAAGCTGACGCTGGCCTCGCGCGCGCTCGCCGAGGGCGACTTCTCCGCGCGCGTGACGGCGGTCCCAAGTGGCGCCCCCGAAGTCACCGAACTCGCGACCGCGTTCAACCGCATGGCCGACGAACTGCAGCGGTCGATCGAGTTCATCCGGCGCGACCGCGATCGGAGCCGCGAGTTCCTCGCTGACGTGAGCCACGAGCTGCGCACGCCGATCGCGGCGCTGCGCATGTTCAACGAGCTGCTGCAGGACGGCGCGGCCGACGACCCGGCGACCCGCAACGAGTTCCTCGAGACGAGCCGCGTGCAGATCGAGCGGCTCGACTGGCTGGCCTCGAACCTGCTCGAGCTCTCGAAGCTCGACTCCGGGTTGATCGCGCTCGACGTGCGCCCCGACGACCTGCGCACGGTCGTCGAGAGCGCGATCGAACAGGCCCGGCCGACGGCCGACCGAAAGGGGGTGCAGCTGGTGGCCGAGGTGCCATCCGAGCCGTTTCGGTTTCCGCACGATCCGCCCAGACTGGGCCAAGTGCTGGGTAACCTGGTGGGCAACGCCGTCAAGTTCACGCCGCCCGGCGGTCGCGTGACGGTGACCTTGGCACGCACGCGCGAAGGGGCCCGCATCACGGTGCGGGACACGGGCATCGGGATCGACCCGGAGGAGTTGCCGCATGTCTTCGACCGCTTCTACCGCGGCTCGCGGGCCAACGAAATCCGCGCCTCGGGGTCTGGACTCGGACTCGCCATCGCGCGCTCGATCGTCGAGATGCACGGCGGCCGCATCAGCATCGCCAGCCGCGTCGGGCAGGGCACCCAGGTCGACGTCTCGTTGCCGCGCCATCCGCGGCCGCCCGAGGTGATGGAATCTTCACCCCCCGCAGCGTTGCCCGTGAACACGGCCGTGTCAGAGTGACGTCGCAACCTGAGAGCCGGCAGAGGATCGGGCCGGTCGTGGCGTCCCCATGCATCCGATCCGAGGCGACTGCGACATGACCGAACCCAGACCAGACGACACGATCTCGTACTACAGCCCGCCCCCTGAGCCACGCCCAACCTGGTCCCAGGAGGCCTGGAACGCGGCCGCCACCCCCCGCCAGTGGATCGAACCGGAGCCCGGCCCGGTGACCCCGCGTGCGGCCCCGGCGCGCTCCACGGGGGCGGCACTGGTGGTGGTCGCCGCCCTCATCTCGGCCACGCTGGCCTCGGCGGGCACCTACACGGCGCTCGACTTGTCCGGCGCCCTGAACCGCCCGGCTGCCGTCCCGGCCACGAACGCCGGCTCAGGGGCATCCGCCGGCGGGGCTCAGCAGATCGTGACCGTCGATGAGCAGTCCGCGATCGTCAAGGCGGCCCAGGCCGTCAGCCCGGCCGTCGTGACGATCACGACGCAGCAGACGAGCGCCCTCGATCCGTTCTCGCTGCCGGCCACCGGCGTCGGTTCCGGCATCATCTACAACTCGAACGGCTGGATCGTGACGAACCACCACGTGGTCGGCGGCGCCAACCAGGTGCAGGTCCAGCTCAAGGATGGACGGCAGTTCACCGGCACCGTCTACGGCACGGACACGCTGACCGACCTGGCGATCGTCAAGATCAACAGTGCGGGGCTGCCCGCGGCCCGGATCGGTGACTCCTCGACGCTGCAGCCAGGCCAACTCGCGATCGCCATCGGCAGCCCGCTCGGCACGTTCACCAACAGTGTCACCTCGGGGATCATCAGCGCCCTCGGGCGCCAGATCCAGGTCACCGACGAGCAGACAGGGCAGCCGGTCTGGCTCCACAACTTGATCCAGACCGACGCGGCGATCAACCCGGGCAATTCCGGCGGGGCGCTCGTGAACGCGGCGGGCCAGGTGATCGGCATCAACACCGCGACGGCAACCACGGCCCAGGGGATCGGGTTCGCGATCCCCATCAACATCGCCCGGCCCATCATGACGCAGGCGGTGAACGGGCAGAAGCTCTCCCGGCCCTGGATCGGGATCCACTTCACCTCGCTCGACCCGCAGACGCAGCAGCAGCTGAAGACGCCGATCGACTACGGCGCGTTCATCGGTCCACCGGACGCCACGTCGGGC
>JAKAHU010000133.1 GCA_021825385.1 Chloroflexota bacterium
CAGCCCGCCGGCCGGTGTCGGAGCGGAAGCGCTGCGTGACCGGATCGACGTGCCCGGGACGGAAGTGCTGCTCAAGACCGACGTCGTGGCCAACGACCGCCGGCTCCTGGCTCGGGTCTACGACGCGCCGGTCGGGCTGATGGTCGGGATCGCGTTCTTCGTCGGCGTGCTCGTCGTCGGCCTCGTGATCTACACGGCCACGATCGAGCGCTGGCGCGAGTACGGTGCCCTCAAGGCGATCGGCGCCCGGAACCGGGTGCTCTACCGCGTCGTCACCACGCAGGCCCTGATCGCGGCCACCGGCGGAGCCATCCTTGGCGTCGGCCTCGCCTTCGCCGTGGCGACCGTGCTGATGACCTGGCGGCCACAGTTCCGGGTCGACCTCGAGCCGGCGGCGATCGGCGTCGTCCTGGCTGGCAGCCTGGTGATGGCTCTCCTCGCGGCCCTGATCCCCGCCCGGGTGATCGCCCGGCTCGAGCCGGCCGAGGTCCTCCGGAGCTGACGGCGATGTGGCTGCTCGCCCGCCGCAACCTGACCCGCAGCCGGGTCCGGCTCCTCGTCTCCGTTGGGGGCGTCGCCCTGGCGCTCTCCCTGAGCCTCGCCCTCGAGGCGATCTTCGGCGGTGTCGCCAACCAGCTCACGACCTACATCGATCGGGCCGGGGCCGACGTGTGGGTCGGCCAGGCGGGGGTGCGCAACCTCCACATGGTCGCCTCCTGGTTGCCCGACTCGGTCAGGGCCGAGGTCGAGGCCGTCGATGGCGTCGCGTCCGTGACGCCGATCCTGTACTCGACCGACACGATCGCGGCCGGCGACGAGCGCACGGTCGCCTACGTGATCGGGTTGCCCGCGGGCGCGGAGGTGGGCGGGCCGTGGAAGGTCGTCGAGGGGGCCGATCGCCCGGCCAGGGGCGAGGTCGTCATCGACCGCCGGTTCGCGAACAGGGCCGGCGTCGGGCTGGGTGACACGGTCACCGTCCTCGGCCGCGAAGCACGGATCGCCGGCCTGTCCGAGGGGACGGCCAGCCTCCTGAATTCGGTCGCCTTCGTGTCCTTCGCTGACTTCCGGGCGATGCGCGGCAATGCCCCGGTCGTGAGCTTCCTCCTCGTGAAGGTCGCTGCGGGCACCTCACCCGAGGCGGTGGCGGCCGAGATCGAACGGCGGGTACCCGGCGTGAGCGCCCTGTCCGCCCAGGCCTTCGCCGGCGAGGAACGGCGGCTCGTGAACGACATGAGCGCCGACGTCATCGCGATCATGAACGCGGTCGGGTTCGTGGTCGGGCTGGCGGTCGTCGCACTCACGGTCTACGTGGCCACCCTCGCCCGTCGCCGCGAATACGGTGTCCTCAAGGCCCTGGGGGCACCAAACCGTCTCCTCTACGGGGTCGTCCTCGCCCAGGCGGTCCTGAGCGTTGGCCTCGGGCTCGTCGCCGGCCTGGCCTTCACCGGGTTGCTCGGTCTGGTCGTGCCCCGGGTCGGCTTCGACCTCGAGCTCGCGATCAGTCTCGCGTCGCTGGCCAGGGTGTGGCTGTTCGCGGCCGTGATCGCCGGGCTGGCCGCGATCCTGCCGATCCGCCAGGTGGCCGGCCTCGATCCGGCGATCGTCTTCCGCAGAGGAGTCGCGCCATGACCAACCCGACCCTCGATCTCCGTGGTGTCACGAAGCGCTTCGGCGACGGCGAGACCGCCGTCCTGGCGGTCCGGGGCGTCTCCCTGACGGTCGAGCCCGGCGAGGTGGTCCTGATCATGGGCCCGTCCGGCTCCGGCAAGACGACCCTCCTGTCGATGATGGGTGCCCTCCTCCGGCCCACCGAGGGCTCGATTCACCTCGACGGGACGCCGATCAGCGAGCTCTCCGAAGAGCGGCTGCCGGAGATCAGACTGCGCCGGTTCGGCTTCATCTTCCAGGACTTCAACCTGCTCTCGGCGCTCTCGGTCCTGGAGAACGTCGAGATCGTGGGCGAGCTGGCCGGCCTCGACCGCCGAACCGCCCGGGCCAGGGCGACCGCCCTGCTGACCGACCTCGGCCTCGGCCAGCGGCTCGACTTCCTGCCCGAGAAGCTGTCGGGCGGCGAGAAGCAGCGGGTGGCGATCGCCCGAGCGCTGATCAACGAGCCGGCGCTCATCCTGGCCGACGAGCCGACCGCCAACCTCGACTCGAAGATCGGCCACGAGATCATGCGGCTCCTGCGGCGGATCGCCAAGGAGCAGGGCCGGAGCGTCGTCATCGTCAGTCACGACCAGCGCATCCGCGAGATCGCCGACCGGGTCCTGTGGCTCGAGGACGGCGCCTTCAGGGACATCGTCACGATGGCCACCGACCCGGTCTGCGGGATGGCGGTCGAGCGCGAGCGGGCCGTGAGCGCCGAACGGGCCGGCGCGACCTACTTCTTCTGCTCACGCGGCTGCCGCGACGAGTTCCTCGCCGGCGTCGCCCACGAGGGCGGGGCCGACGACCCTCAGGCTCGAGACTGAGCGACGGGCCGTCGCGGTCTCGTCAGCATCCACGGCGGCGGCCACGTCACCTGGCCGATCAAGGAGCGTGATCGGCGCCGTCGCAACACGCTGCGGTCGCGGCCGGCTCACCGGCTGAATCGACGATGACCAGATCGAACAGCTGCGACATCAGGCTGCCTCCACCAGGATTCGTCCCCGGAGCATCCCCATCTGGCAGGTGAACTCGTGGGCGCCTGCCTCGGTCGGCATGAACTCGAGCGGGACGACGGTCCCGGTCGGCAGGGGCGCCGACCTGCCGAAGTCGGGCAGGACGACCTGCTCGGAGCAGGCGGCGGTCTCCTCGCGCCGGAACAGGAGCCGCACCGGCCGGCCGGCCGCGACCCGGATCGTGTCCGGGGTGTAGCCGCCCTTGACCAGGATCATCACCTCCTGGTACCCGTCCGCGACGACCGTGGCCCTGACCCCGGCCGCCCGCTTCAACCAGAAGAACCAGACGATGAACGCGACGAGCCCGAGGCCCGCCAGGGTGACGATGATTCGATCGGGCGTCATGCCGAGACCTCCGTGAGCTTGAAGCGCTTGAGTCGATTGGCGTTGCCGATCACCGTCACCGAGCTGAACGACATCGCCAGGGCGGCCAGGATCGGGCTGAGCAGCAGCCCGATGAACGGGTAGAGAACGCCAAGCGCGATCGGCAGGCCGAGGCCGTTGTAGACGAACGCCCCGAACAGGTTCTGGTAGACGTTGCGCATCGTCGCCCGGCTGATTGCGATCGCCGAGACGACGCCCCGGAGGCTGCCGCTGATCAGGGTGATGTCCGAGGCCTCGATCGCGACGTCGGTGCCGGTCCCGATCGCGAACCCGACGTCGGCCTGGGCGAGGGCCGGGGCGTCGTTGATCCCGTCGCCGACCATCGCCACGGTCCGGCCCTCGAGCTGGAGCTTGCGGACCTCGTGGGCCTTGTCCTGGGGCAGGACCTCGGCCAGGACCCGCTCGACGCCGACCGCCCGGGCGATCGCGTCGGCGGTCCGGCGGTTGTCCCCGGTGATCATCACGACCTGGAGGCCGAGCTTCCTGAGCTCGGCGATCGCGGCCCGCGAGTCGGGCTTGACCGGGTCGGCGATCGCGATCACCCCGGCGGCACGATCGCCGACCGCCACGAACACGGGCGTCTTGCCATCGTCCGCCAGCCGGACGGCGTCGGCCTCGAGCGCGGCAGCCTGGGCGCCGGCGGCTTCGAGGAAGGCCCGCTTGCCGACGAGGACGCGGGTGTCGCCGAGGTGGGCGCGGATGCCGTGACCGGGGACCGCCTCGAAGGCGGTCGGGGCGCCGACCTCGAGACCGCGCTCCCGCGCGCTCTCGACGATCGCGGCCGCCAGGGGGTGCTCCGAGTCGCGCTCGGCCGCCGCCGCGGCGGCCAGGACGGCCTCGGCGGTGAAGCCGGCGGCGGGGACGACATCGGTGACGGCGGGCCTGCCGAGGGTGATCGTGCCGGTCTTGTCGAGGACGATCGTGTCGAGCTTCTTGGCCGCCTGGAGGGCGTCGCCCGAGCGGATCAGGATGCCGTTGCTGGCGGCCAGGCCGACCCCGGTCGTGAGGGCCATCGGGGTGGCCATACCCAGCGCGCAGGGGCAGGCGATGATCAGCGTCGTGACCGCCACGATCGTCGCGTAGGCGAAGGCGGGGGTCGGGCCGAAGTCGTACCAGATGACGAAACCGAGCACCGACAGGATCAGGACGGCCGGCGTGAAGTAGCCCGAGACGACGTCGACGATCCGCTGGATCGGCACCTTCGAGGCCTGGGCGTCGCCGACCATCCGGATGATCGTCGCCAGGGCCGTGTCCGAGCCGACCTTCGTCGCCCTGAAGCGGAACGAGCCGGTCCGGTTGATCGTGGCGCCGATCACCTCGTCGCCGGGCCGCTTCTCGACCGGGATCGACTCGCCGGTGATCATCGACTCGTCGACCGCCGAGGTGCCCTCGAGGATCACCCCGTCGACGGGGATCTTGGCGCCCGGCCGAACGACGACCACGTCGCCGACGACGACGTCGTCAACGGGGATCTCGATCTCGGTGCCATCGCGGATCACGCGGGCGGTCTTCGGCGCCAGGCCGATCAGCTTCTCGATCGCTTCCGAGGTCCGGCCGCGGGCCTTGACCTCCATCGCCATCCCCAGGACGACGAGGGCCGTGACCACGACCGTGACGTCGTAGTAGACGTCGGTCATCTCCGCCGACGGGAAGAGCCAGGGGAAGAAGAGCGCGACCGTCGAGTAGACCCAGGCGGTCCCGGTCCCGATCGCGATCAGGGTGTGCATGTTCGCCGAGCGGTGCCGGAGCGCCTCCCAGGCACCGGTGAAGAACTGGTTGCCCGAGTAGACCAGGACCGCCAGCGAGGCGATCCCCATCACCACCCAGAGTGCCCACAGCTGGGTGCTGCCGCGCGGGAAGAGGTCGGCCAGGCCGGGGATCAGCCAGGGGTAGGAGAGGATCATCGTCGGGACGCCGACGGCGGCGCCGAACCACCACTTGCGGATCAGGGTCCGGTACTCCGCCCGGCGGTCGTCGGCCGGGGTCGCGGCCCGGGCCTGCCGCTCGTGGGCCGCCCCCGCAACCGGGGGCGCTCCCTGCTGCTCGCCTGCTGCCGGCGGGGGTGATCCGCAGCAGGAGATCGTCTGTTCGCTCACGCTCGGTGACCTCGTACCCTGACGCCCCCGCTGGTTCGACGTCGGGCTCGCAGGGGCGGGCGGTGCCCGACTGCCCCCGAGGGTCGGGCCCGAACCTGAGACGGAACTGACGGCCGACTGAGAGTTGGGGAAGAAGCCGTCCTGGCGAGACGGCCGCGCCGGGCGAGATGGGCAGCCCCGGCGCCGGGGCTGCGGCCTGCCTGCTCGCTATCCGGTCGCGAACAGCCGGTAGACGAGGAAGGCGAGCACCACCAGAGCCGCCAGCAGGGCGAGCGTCCGGGCCCGTTCGGATCCCTGGCCGGCGAACGAGCGGGCGACCGGGATCGTCGCGACGGCGAGAGCCCCGTAGAGCAGGTGCAGACCCTCGCGCGGAGCGGCGCCACCCACCAGGCGCACCAGCCCGCTGACCGCACCGATCACGAGCGTCGCGACGACGAGCGCCTGGAACGCCTCGAACGCCCGGCCGCCCGGCCGTCCGGTCACCAGCAGGGCGAGCGTCCAGGCGATCCCCAGGCCCACCACGGCGGCCGCGCCGATCGCGAGGAGCTGGTGCAGGTCAGCCATCGGGGCCGGTCTCCTTCCGTCGTCGAGCTCGTCGTCGTCGCTCTCGTGGCCGGAGCGACCGCGATCATGCCGTGTGTCGCGCGCCTGTCGCCATCCTACGTGCGTCACCGGTCCGTCGTCGGGTCCGCCGACCGACGAGGCGCACCGCCTCCCGCGTTCGTGCGACGAGGTCCGGACGAACGGACGCGCCGAGCGTTTACCATTGCACCGAGGCCCTGTTCGGGGTGTAGCGTAGCCTGGCAACGCACGTGCTTTGGGAGCACGAGATCGCGGGTTCGAATCCCGCCGCCCCGACCAAGCCCTGGTTCACCCGCCTGCCAGCATGGCCTCCCGGGCCGCGTCCACCGTTGTGCCCGCTCGATGGGGGCGTATCCTCCCGACGAGCGTGCTGAACTGTTCCGGGCACCCTGACGCCCGTGCGAGATCGTCGGGATCAGACGAGGCCAGGCCATTGCGCGGATCGCCGGTCCTGCACCGGTCGAGGTCCCGGGTCCGAGGATGAACCGCCTCCGGCGCCTTGGACTTCAGCGACGGATCATGCTCTATGTCACCGTGGGGCTGGCCGTGCTGTTCGGCCTGGTCACGATTCTCGGCCTCGGCGCGATCGATCAGGCCGCTCAACTCGTGTTCAACGAGCGCCTCGCGACCGCGCACACGACGGCCGGGATCCTCGAGCGCGACTTCGAGCGGGTCGCGACCGAGATCGACGAGGCGGAGCGCGAGCTGGCCGGATCGACCGGCACCGCGGCGGCTCTGCTCGACCGCCTCGACCGGAGCGCCCCATTCCTCTTCTTCCGGATCAGCGGCGTCTGGCTCATCGATGGCCAGGGGCGTCCTCGAGATGCCGCTGGGCTACCCCGGCCGCCAGCCACGTCCGGCAGCCAGTTGCCGCTCGGGCCGTTCGACGGCCGGTACACGGTCCTGCGCGCGATGGGCCCGGTTGCGGGATCGGTGTCCTTCGCCGCGATCGCCGTGCGGCTGCCAGGCTCCGCCGGTGCGGTCGGCTCTGTCGTGGTCGTACACACGGTCTCCCTGAACAGCACCGCCGACTACGTCCCGGCCATCCACGGGCAGCCCGGCTCGGACGCGTCCTCGGCCAGCGGCGCGACCGACGCGACCGAGAAATACCATCTCGAGGTCGTCGATCCGAGCGGGACGGCCGTCCTCGGCATCGGTGCCGACGAGCGCCCGGGCCAGCCGAGCCGCCACTACGCGGCGATCGCCGGCCTCGTCGCCGAGCACCGGGCCGCGGCGCTGCTCCACCAGCCCGAGCCCGGGGCCGGCTTCGATCCGCACGTGATGGCCGTCGTGCCGGTGACGTCGAGCCCCTTCTACATCGTGCTGGAACAGCCTGTCGACGTCGCCCTGGCGCTGCCGTTCCAGCTGCGCGAACGCCTGATTCTGCTGGCCGTGCTGGGCTTCGTCGTCGCACTCGTCCTGGCCTGGGTCACCACCCGGCACGTCGTCAAGCCGACCGAGGAGCTGACGCTGGCGGCCGAGCGAATGGCCCTCGGTGACCTGGCCAGCCCGATCGACGTGGCCGCGCAGGACGAGATCGGCCAGCTGGCCGAGAGCCTCGAGGCGATGCGGCTGCGCCTGAAAGAGGCCCACGAGGCGATCGAGCGGACGAACAGCGAGCTCGAAGCGCGGGTCGCCGAGCGGACCGCCCGCCTCGAGCAGCTCCTTCGCCGGACGATCTCCGCCCAGGAAGAGGAACGTCATCGCCTGGCCCGCGAGCTGCACGACGAGACGGCGCAGACGCTGGCCGCCCTGGCGATCGCGATCGACCGGGCTCGCGACGCGCTCGACGGATCCGGGACCCAGGCGGCCGAGCAGATCCGGGCGGCCAGGGAGATCGCCGGCCGCCTGCTGGCCGAGACCCGTCGTCTCATCCTCGGTCTCCGGCCGGCCGTGCTCGACGACCTGGGCCTGATCCCGGCGATCCGCTGGCAGTGCGAGACGTCTCTCGCCGAGCGCGGCGTCGAGACGACATTCGAGGCCGACCCGCCCGACGCGCGTCTGCCGAGCCATCTGGAGGTGACGCTCTTCCGGATCGTCCAGGAGGCGGTGTCGAACATCGCCCGGCATGCCGAGGCGCGCCACGCCCGAGTGCGGCTGACATTTCGCGACGGGGTCGCGACGGCCGTGATCACCGACGACGGCAAGGGGTTCGACGTCGGCCGGCTGAGCCGCTCCGGCGACCGCGACGCCAGTGTCGGGCTGCTCGGGATGCAGGAGCGCGTGTCATTGCTGAACGGGCAGATGGAGATCCGCTCGGCGCAGGGCAGCGGCACGGAGATCGTGGTCCAGGTACCGATCGCCGAGGAGGCAGCGCGGTGAAGAAGATCCGGGTTCTCGTGGTGGACGACCATACGCTCGTTCGCGCGGGAATCGTCGGCCTGCTCGAGAGCCAGCCCGACATCGAGGTGATCGGCCAGGCCGGCAGCGGCCGCGAGGGCGTCGAGGCGGCGGTGGACTCGGGACCGGACGTCGTGCTCATGGACATCGCGATGCCGGGGATCAGCGGCCTCGAGGCGACCCGCGAGATCAAGGCTCGCCGTCCCGAGGTGGAAGTGCTGATCCTGACGATCCACGACCGCGAGGACTACCTGTTCCAGGCCCTCCGGGCCGGTGCCTCCGGGTATGTCCTGAAGGGCGCGGACGTCCAGGATCTGCTCTCCGCCGTGCGCAGTGCCAGCCGGGGTGAGGCCTACCTGTTTCCGAGCGTGACGAAGAAGCTGGTCCTGGAGTACCTGCGCCGGGCGCGGAGCGGCGAAGACCGCGAGACGTACGATGGCCTGACCGACCGCGAGCGCGAGATCCTCGTCCTCATCAGCGAGGGCAAGACGACCCCCGAGATCGCCGCGGCGCTCTTCCTCAGCCCGCACACGGTCCAGTCGCACCGCGACCACATCATGGCCAAGCTCAACCTCCATTCGAAGGCTGCCCTGATTCGCTACGCGATCGAGAAGGGACTGACCGAGATCTGACGCCGGCCGGACCCCGTCGCGAGCGGTGCCGAGGGCCGCATCCCCCAAACCACCCATGGCCCGATGGGCCGTTCGACCGACGCGACGTTGGTGTCCGCAGCCGATGGCGCCAGCGCCGCGGCCAGGAGCATGCTCTGGGCGCGTCCCGAAGGAGGCTGCTCATGGCCCAGCCGAGCCTCTTCGTTCGTGACGATCCTGGTCTCGGCCCCGGCGGCAAGCGCTTCGTCCTGTCCTGCGAGCACGGCGCGACCTCGGCCGCGTTGCTCGGTGGACGGCGGGCGCTGCCCGATCTCGTGGTCCTGGACATCCTGATCGTGCGTCACGACCGCCTGAGCGGTTGTCGGTGCTCGCACGACCTGCGACCAGGGATCACCGAGGCGGCCCGCGCCTGAACGTGGCCGGCGACCTCGCCTTCGCCTGCCACGAGGAGGGCCACTTCGAGGCTGGAATGGTCGGCACCATCACCGTGACGCCGTAGCGAACGGCTGGTACCGATGGCCAGGGCGCCTCGCGGGCCTGACGCGGCCCCCGAGGCGCCGCGCACGCCGGTCACGATGCCGGCCGCCAGGGGACACCCTCGGGGACGCTGACGGGTATCGTTGGCCCGTCACCATGAATCGGTTGCGGAGGGTGTTCCCGTGGTCACGAGGCGCCCGTTGAGGGTTGGGGTCCAGCTGCCCGAGGTCGAGCGGGTCGTCCGCTGGCCCGAGCTCGTCGCGATGGCCCGGATGGCCGAGTCGATCGGGCTCGATTCGATCTGGGTCGGCGATCACCTGCTCTACCGCTACCCCGATGCCCCGGCGCGCGGCCCCTGGGAGGCGTGGACCTCGCTGGCCGGGCTCGCCGCGGCCACGAACCGGGTGCAGCTCGGGCCGCTCGTGGCATCGACGAGCTTCCACAACCCGGCGATGCTGGCCAAGATGGCCGCCACGGTCGACGAGATCAGCGGCGGTCGGCTCATCCTCGGCCTCGGTGCCGGCTGGAACGAGACCGAATACCGGGCCTTCGGCTTCCCGTACGATCACCGGGTCTCGCGCTTCGAGGAGGCGTTCACGATCATCCGGACGCTCCTGCGCGAGGGTGCGATCGACTTCGCCGGGACGTTCTACGAGGCCCGCGAGTGCGAGCTCCTGCCCCGGCCGCGGCCGGGCGGACCGCCGCTCCTGGTCGGCTCGATCGGGGAGCGGAT
>JAKAHU010000134.1 GCA_021825385.1 Chloroflexota bacterium
GCACGCGTTCGATCGCGCCGGGCGCGGCCCGCTGGCCGGCGCTGATCTGAGCACCCTCGAAAGCCGGGCCGGTCGGGCTCGAGGCGGCCAGGAGTCGGTGGCGGTTGCCCAGGACGATCTCGGCGTTCGTGCCCACGTCCACGATCAGGCGGATCGGGTCACCCCGGTGGGGCTGCTCGGCGAGGATCACGCCCGCGGTGTCTGCCCCGACATGACCCGCGATGCACGGCAGGACGTAGACCCGGGCACTCGGATGGGCCTCGAGCTCGAGCGCCGCCGCGGTCGTGCGGACCGCCCGCTCGGTGCCCAGCGTGAACGGGGCCTGGCCGAGCGGCGTCGGATCGAGGCCGAGAACGAGGTGATGCATGATCGGGTTGCCGACGAGCGTGAACTCGAGGATCTCGTCGATCGCCACCTCCGCCCCGCTCGCCAGGTCCGCAACCAGGGAGCGGAGCGCCCCCCGCACCGCGCGGGTCATCTCGGCCGCCCCATCGGGATGGAGCATCGCGTACGAGACGCGGCTCATCAGGTCCTCACCGAACCGGATCTGTGGGTTCATCATCCCCGCCGAGGCGAGGATTCCACCATCCAGGAGATTCGCCAGGTGGCCGGCGATCGTGGTCGAGCCCACGTCCACGGCCACGCCGAACGCCCGGTCACGGAAGCCCGGCCACACCGCGCTCACCGTCCGTCGATCCTGGACCGCCACGGTCACGGCCCCGCTCGCGTCGCGCAGTGCCGGCTGAAGGGCCCGGACGACCGCCAGGTCCACCTCGAGCCCGCTCAGGCCCCAGTCACGCTCGAGCGCATCGAGCAACCGCGCCAGGTCGGAGGTCTGGGCGCCGAGCTCGGACTGGCTCACCTCCACGTAGTGCAGGCGCACGACGGGGTCGAGCTCGAACGGTCGGATGTCCAGCTCCTTGCGCACGACCTGCCGGTGGACCTGGCTGGCGGCCGGGACGTCGATCACCGCGTCACCCCGGATCCTGGCCATGCAGCTGAGGCGGCGGCCGTCGGCGAGGCCGCGCCGCGCCGCGTAGGCCAGCTCCGCGGCCGTGGGTGGGGCCAGGTGCTCGGCCCTCGAGGTGATGCCGTGCTTGAGGAAGACGCCCAGCCCCTGCTCCACCTGGCAGCGTCCGCAGATGCCCCGGCCGCCGCAGACGGAGTCGATGTCGACGTTCAGCGCCCGGGCGGCCTCGAGGACCGTCGTCCCGGCCGGGAAGCGGCCGCGGCGGCCCGAGGGGGTGAAGACGAGCAGGTGGTCGAGCCGTTCGGTCACGGGGCCGGAGGTCAGCTGCCGACCGATTCGGCGGCCGCGGCGCGGCGGCGGTTGACCCGGCGCTGGGCCTGGCCGTCGACCTGCGGATCGCGATGGGCCCTGATCCAGGTGCCGCACTCGGGGTCGTTGCCCATCAGCACGTCCGCGGCCATGACCGTCTCCCGGATCTCGGGCAGGAGCGGGTTGGTGATCGCGCTGGTCAGGCCGTTCGAGATCGCCATGGCCAGGAAGGCGGCATTGATCCCCTCGCGCCGGGGGAGTCCGAAGCTGACGTTCGAGGCGCCGCAGATCGTGTTCACGCCCAGCTCGTCCCTGAGCCGGCCCAGGAGCCGGAAGACCTGCCGGCCGGCGCTGGGCATCGCCCCGATCGGCATGACCAGCGGGTCGACGATCACGTCCTGGCGGGGAATGCCGTGGTCGGCCGCCCGCTCGACGATCCGGCGCGCGACCGCGAAGCGGACGTCCGGGTCGGTCGAGATCCCCGTATCGTCGTTCGAGATCGCCACGACCGCGGCCCCGTACTTCCGGACGAG
This sequence comes from Chloroflexota bacterium, assembly GCA_021825385.1. GTDB lineage: Bacteria > Chloroflexota > Limnocylindria > Limnocylindrales > CSP1-4 > JAKAHU01. Next base: position 1,813 of record JAKAHU010000134.1, read on the forward strand.
GGGGAGGACGCGCTCCATCCGCTCCTCCTCGCCGGTGACCGAGTTCACCAGCGCCTTGCCCTGGTAGGCGGCGAGCCCGGCCTCCAGCGCCTCGACGATCGACGAGTCGATCGACAGCGGGACATCGGTCAGGGACTGGACGAGCCGGATCGTGGCGGCCAGGATGGCCGGCTCGTCGGCCAGCGGGATGCCGGCGTTGACATCGAGCATGTGCGCCCCGGCCTCGACCTGGGCGATCGCGTCGCGCTCGACCCGGCTGAAGTCGCCGGCGCGCATCTCCTCGGCGAGCAGCTTGCGCCCGGTCGGGTTGATCCGCTCGCCGATGACGACGAACGGACGGTCGTCGCCGATGACCACGTCTCGGGTGGCGGAACTGATCACGGTCCGGGTCATGGTGCCTCCGTCGGGGAGTCCGGCGGTTCGCCGGCTGGGTCGATGTCGGTCGCCGCTCGGCGGGCCGCGGCCCGGCCGCCCCGGCGACGAGGGGGCTCTGGCTGCCCGCCCAGGGCGGGATCAGCGATCCCGTCCGGGGACTCACCGAGGTTGGCGACCAGGGCCGCCACGACCTCCTTGGTGAAGCGCGACTCGAGCGCGGCCACCTCGGCCGCGAGCTCGGCCTCGAGGTCCGGCCCGCAGGGGCGCTCGGAACGGCGCCACTCGCCGAGGTAGGCATCCATCTTGGCCATCCCGGCCCTCGTCGCGGCCCGGTCGATCGCGACCTGGAAGCGCAGGGGGAGGATCGCCTTGGCCGTGCGGCGATCGTCACGCGCGATCACCTGGGCCGGAATCCCGCGCCAGGAGATGACGGTCAGCCGCGGCGCCACGGGTCAGTCCCTCCCGCTGACCGTGGTTCCCAGACCGATCGGGGCGGCCGCGATCGCCGGCAGGGCCGGCCCGGGCGAACGGAGGGCGGCGATCGCCGGCTCGAGATCGCCGTAGCCCGTCGGCCGATGCTCGAAGGCGAGCCCGAGCCGGGCCGCGGCCCGCCGGGCGAGCTCGAGCAGCTCCGGGTCGTCGCGCTGCGAGAGGTAGACCAGCCGGCGGTAGCGGGCGAAGTAGAGCGGCTGGAGCTCGGGGTGGCGATCGAGCCCAAGACCGCTGATCACCAGGCGTTCGAAGCTGCGGGCGAGGAAGTCGGTCAGGTAGAAGGTGCCCGGCTCCTCGTCGGCGAGTCGGGCGAACGCCTCGGCGCCGGCGTAGATCTCGTAGCAGTGGGCGCCGGGCAGCCGCTCGACCCCGTGCCTGGCGATCACGCGGTCGAGCGCGCCGCCGGTCCCGCAGTCACCGTAGGCCACGAAGATCGTCCGGTAGTGATCACGAGCTGCCCGGATCCGCTCCTCGACCGCGGCCGCGATCCGTTCCGGCCGGTTGTGCAGCCCGGCCGGCAGGCAGCGAACCTCGACCTCGTCGAGTCCGTTCCGCCGGACCAGGGTCAGCAACTCCCGGCCCAGGGCCCCGCACCCGATGACCAGGGTCGTGGCCCGCCCGGCGGTCGGGGATCCGGTGAGGGGGGGTGGCGCCTCAGGCGCGGGCGGCAATCCGCTGCTCCATGAAGGCGCGGGCTGTCTCGGCCGCCACCGCCGCGTCCCGGCAGTAGGCGTCGGCCCCGATCGCCAGCCCGAACTCCTCGTTCAGCGGGGCGCCCCCGACGAGGACGATGTAGTCGTCACGGATGCCCCGCTCCTCGAGCGCCCGGATCACGACCTTCATGTACGGCATCGTCGTGGTCAGGAGCGCCGACATGCCGAGGATGTCCGGTTTGTGCTCCTCGAGCGCGGCGATGAACTTGTCGGCATCGGTGTTGACCCCGAGGTCGGTCACCTCGAAACCGGCGCCCTCGAGCATCATTCCGACGAGGTTCTTGCCGATGTCGTGGATGTCGCCCTTGACCGTGCCGATCACGACCTTGCCCAGTGGCTTGGCCCCCGTCTCGGCCAGGAGCGGACGGAGGACGGCCATCCCGGCCTTCATCGCGTTGGCCGACAGGAGCACCTCGGGCACGAACAGGATCCCGTCCCGGAAGTCGACCCCGACGATCCGCATTCCCTCGACCAGGGCGTCGCTGAGGATCTTCTCCGGGCCCCAGCCGCGATCGAGGAGGATCCGCGTCCCGGTCACGATCTCGTCGGCCAGGCCGTCGTAGAGATCGTCGTGCATCTGATCGACCAGCTCGGCGTCGTCGAGCGCCGCCAGGTCGATGTTCTCGGGATCCTCGCTCCCCATCAGTCGCCTCCGGGCTGTCGATGACTCACCATACGCAACAGGTTGCTAATGGCGAAACGGAAGTCTAGCCACCCGCTGGCTCGGTGTCCAGAGCCAAAGACGGCGGCCTGTCGAGCCAACGACGGCGGTCGGACCGCCAGATCCGGGGACCTCGATCGGCGGCGGGACGATCCGTCGCCGCCGGGCGAGCTCAGGCCTGGTCGCGACGGAAGAACGGAACCGGCTCGGGCGCCAGGGGCGTGTTGCCGAGCAGGAGGTCGGCGGCCTTCTCGGCGAGCATCATGACCGGGGCGTAGATGTTCCCGTTCGTGATGTAGGGCATCGCCGAGGCGTCGACGACGTGGAGTCCGTCCAGGCCGTGGCCACCCATGGTCAACGGATCGACGACGGACGCGTCGCCGGTGCCCATCCGGCACGAGCAGGACGGGTGGAGCGCGGTCTCTCCGTCGCGGGCGACCCAGTCGAGAATCTCCTGGTCGGTCTCGACGGTCGGGCCCGGCGACAGCTCGCCGGCATTGAACGGCGCGAAGGCCGGTTGGTTGAGGATCCGGCGCGCGACGTGGACCGCCTCGACCCACTCGCGCCGGTCCTGATCGGTGGAGAGGTAGTTGAAGCGCAGGGCGGGATGGACCGTCGGATCAGCGCTCTTGATCCGGACCGAGCCGCGGGCATCCGAGTACATCGGCCCCACGTGGACCTGGTAGCCATGGCCGCCGACCGGGGCGGAGCCGTCATAGCGGACGGCCAGGGGCAGGAAGTGGAACATCAGGTTCGGATAGACCACGTCCTCGTTGCTCCGAACGAAACCGCCGGCCTCGAAGTGGTTCGTTGCCCCCGGACCGCGGCGGAAGAAGAGCCACTGGAACCCGATCCACGGTCGGCGCCATTTCTGAAGCGCCGGCTGCATCGAGACGGGCAGCCTCGATGCGTACTGGATGTACACCTCGAGGTGGTCCTGGAGGTTCTCGCCCACGGCCGGGAGGTGATGGACCGGCGCGATCCCCAAGGCCTTGAGCGCGTCCGCGTCGCCAACGCCCGAGAGCTGGAGTAGCTGGGGCGAGTTGATCGACCCTCCGCACAGGACGATCCGGCCGCCCATCGCGCGGCGCACGCCGCCCCGGCCGGCCACGTATTCCACGCCCACCGCGCGCCTGCCACGGAACAGGATCCGGGTCACGAAGGCCCGAGTCCGGACGGTCAGGTTGGGCCGGCCCATGACCGGGTGGAGGTAGGCCCGCGCCGCGCTCAGCCGGCGGCCGTTGCGGATGTTTCGGTCGAACGGGGCGAAGCCCTCCTGGCGGTAGCCGTTGACATCGTCGGTCAGCTCGTAGCCGGCCTGCTGGACGGCCTCGAAGAAGGCCCCGAAGAGGGGGCTCGTGGCGGGGCCGCGCTCGAGCACGAGGGGGCCTGAGTGGCCCCGGAACGGGTCGCCGCGATCGGCCGCGAGGCAGCTCTCCATCCGGCGGAAGTAGGGCAGGCAGTGGGCGTAGTCCCAGCTCGCCATCCCCGGGTCGCGCGCCCAGCGCTCGTAGTCGAGCGGGTTACCGCGCTGGAAGATCATCCCGTTGATGCTCGAGGAGCCCCCCAGGATCCTGCCCCGGGCGTGGTAGATCCGGCGCCCGTTCATGAACGGCTCGGGCTCCGATTCGTAGCGCCAGTCGTAGTAGCGGCTGCCGATCGGGAACATCAGAGCCGCCGGCATGTGGACGAAGACGTCCCAGGGGTAGTCGGGGCGGCCGGCCTCGAGCACGAGCACCCGGTTCGAGGGCGAGGCGCTCAGGCGGTTGGCCAGGACGCTCCCGGCCGAGCCACCACCGATGATGATGAAGTCGAACCGGCCGCTCACCGGCTCGACCTGCCCGGGGCCGGTTGGGCACCCCCTCCGGCGCCGACCGGCTCGCTCTCCTCCGCCGGCGACCCGCGGGTTCCCGGTCCCACCGATCCGACCCGGGCCCGGGTCGGATCGGTGGCGAACAGGCGGTCCTGCGTGTACTGGTAGTGGGCGCCGACGGCTTCGAGCGCCCCATCGAGGTCACGCACGGCGATGCTCGTGGCAATGTGGCGATGGAGCTCGACCGGTGGCGTCCAGGCCAGCGAAGCGTGGGCGGCCAGGGCGGTCCGCATGAGCAGCACGGTCTGGGTCGCCAGCTGGTCGAACATCGCCAGGAGGCGGCCGTTACCCGAGAGGCGGCAGTAGCTCCGGTGGAAGGCCATGTCCGCCTCCCAGGCGGCCGCCAGGTCATCGCGCCCATAGGCGGCCTCGGCCTCGGCCAGGACCGTGAACATCTCGGCCACGTCGGCCTCGCTGGCCTTGCTGATCGCCAGCCGGACGGCGACCTCCTCGATCGCCCGCCGCAGGACATAGACCTCCTCGAGGTCGGTCTCGGTCAGGCTGCTCACGAACGTGCCCCGGCGCGGGAGATCGACGACCAGGCCCCGCCGAGCCAGGTCACGAAGGGCATCGCGGACCGGCCCGCGCGAAACGCCGAAGCGCTCGGCCAGCTCCGTCTCTCGCAGCCGGGAGCCCGCGGCGAGGCGTCCGTCGAGGATCTCGTCGTGCAGCTGGTCGGCCACCGACTCCCACAGCTGCTTGTGTGCGAACGGCTTCATCAGCTCCCCGTCGGCCCGTCTCCGTCTGTTCGCGGCAGCATACCGCGCCGTCTCACGATACGGTACTCCATGTTGTTGACAGGAGGATTGTCAACAATTAGCCTGCCAGCCATCCGAGGCACCGGCCGTCATCGTCATCGCGCCGCGCCGCGCCCGGCCCGTCGGCCCTGGCCGAACGGACCGGCGGCGCCCGACGGTCAGCTCCCCGCCCCGGTTCGGCCGCGCACGAGCATCAGGCATTCGTGACCCACCCCAGCACAGGAGCCAGTTCATGGCAAGCTTCCCGGGCCGCGCCAGAGTCGTCATCGTCGGCGCCGGCATCGTCGGCAACAGCATCGCCTACCACCTCGCGAACCTGGGCTGGCGGGACATCGTTCAGGTGGACAAGGGGCCGCTGCCGAACCCCGGCGGTTCCACCGGCCACGCCTCGAACTTCATCTACCTGGTCGACCACAACAAGGAGATGACCGCGCTCACCCTCGAGAGCGCCCGTCAGTACCGCGACTGGGAGGTCTTCATCGAGTGCGGCGGTCTCGAGGTGGCCCGGACCGAGACGCGCATGAACGAGCTCCGGCGCCGGATGGACTCGGCCAAGAACTGGGGGATCGACGACGTGCGCCTGGTCACCCCGGCCGAGATCAAGGAGCTCGTCCCGTTCATCAACGAGTCGATCCTGGTCGGCGGCTTCTACACCCAGGGGGTTGGGGTCTGCGACTCCCTGCGGTTCGGGACGCTGTGCCGCGAGAAGGCCGAGGCGATGGGCGCCCTGACCGTGTTCGGCAACACCGAGGTGACCGGGTTCGACACCCGCGGCGGCAGGATCCGCGCCGTCTACACCAGCCGCGGCACGGTCGAGGCCGAGTACGTCGTGATCGCCTGCGGGGTCTGGTCGCCAAGGATCGCCGAGATGGCCGGGGCCCACATCCCGTTGACCCCGGTCGTCCACCAGATGATCGACGTCGGCCCGGTCCCCCGCTTCAAGCACTCGAGCCGGGCGATCGAGTTCCCGATCGTGCGCGACATGGATGTCCTGATGTACGAGCGCCAGGACGGAATCGGCCTGGAGATCGGCTCGTATGCCCACCGCCCGATCCTCCACGACCCCGAGCAGATCCCGTCAATCGAAGACGCGGCCCTCTCCCCGACGGAGCTCCCGTTCACCAAGGAGGACTTCGACCCCCAGATGGAGGACGCCCTCGAGCTGATGCCCGAGATCGTGGGCGACGAAACGGTCGGGGTGAAGTACGCGATCAACGGCCTGATCTCCCTGACCCCCGATGGGATGCCGGTGCTCGGCGAGACGCCCGAGGTCAAGGGGCTGTGGTCGGCGGCGGCGGTGTGGGTCAAGGAAGGCCCCGCGGTCGGCAAGTGCATCGCCGAGTGGATGGTCCACGGTGAGCCATCGATCGACCTCGGCGCGTCGGACATCTCGCGCTTCCACGCCCACCAGAAGACGCGCCAGCACGTCCGGGCCCGCGCCTTCGAGGCGTTCCCCAAGACCTACGGGATCGTCCATCCCGCGGAGCAGTACGAATCGGACCGCCCGATCCGCAAGTCGCCGATGCACGAATGGCATGCCGCCGCCGGCGCCGTCTTCTTCGAGGTGGCGGGCTGGGAGCGGCCCCAGTGGTACGAGTCGAACGCGCCGCTGGTCGAGCGCTATGGCGTGGCCGGGCGGCCGAACGAATGGGACGCCCGCTGGTGGTCGCCGATCACCAACGCCGAGCACCTGGCCATGCGCGAGCACGCCGGCATCTTCGACCTGTCCTCGTTCATGATCTTCGACATCGTCGGTCCGGGCGCCCTGGCCGGGGTCCAGTCGGTCGTCCTGCGCAACATGGACGTCCCCCTCGGGCGGGTCGTCTACACCCCCGTCCTCTCTCCCGGGGGCGGCTTCAAGAGCGACCTGACGATCATGCGCCTGGCCGAGAGCACGTTCCGAGTCGTGACCGGGGCGGCGCACGGGATGAGCGATCTCAAGTGGTTCCGAGACCACATGCCGGCCGATGCTGCGATCGTCGACCTGTCCACGGCCTACACCACGATCGGGGTCTGGGGTCCGCGCGCCCGCGACATCGTCGGCTCGGTCGCCCGGGCGGAGATGTCGAACGAGGCCTTCCCGTTCGGGACGTGCCGCACCGTGGAGATCGGCTCCCAGCTCGTCCTCGCCTCCCGGATCTCATACGTGGGTGATCTGGGCTGGGAGCTGTACGTCCCGATGGAGCAGGGACGCCGGCTGTGGGAGACGCTCTGGGCAGCCGGGACGCCGCACGGACTGACGGCCTGCGGCCTCGGGGTCTACGGCACGACCGGCCGGCTCGAGAAGGGCTACCGCGCCTACGGCGCCGAGCTCGATGGCGACTACAACGTGGTCGAGGCGGGGATGGCGCCGGCGAGGGTCAAGGAGCACGACTTCGTCGGTCGTGACGCCCTCCTGCGCCAGCTCGCCGAACCGCCGGCGGCCCTGCTGTGCACGCTCACCGTGGACGACCACACCTCGTCCACCGGCGAGCGGCGCTACATGCTCGGGCGCCAGCCGATCGTGCTCGGCGACGGCTCGCCGATCACCGATGCCAAGGGGCGTCGCTCGTACGTCACCTCCGCCGGCGCGAGCCCGTCGACCGGCGCCTACGTCCTCCTCGCCTACCTGCCCCCCGAGCACGCGCTGGAAGGCAACCGGCTGTTCGTCCAGTACTTCGACGAGCGCTACCCGGTCACCGTCGCCGTGGTCGGAGCGCGACCGTTCTTCGATCCCCAGAACCTGCGCCTCCGGGCCTGACGATGAAGGTCCTCGTGTGCATCAAGAGCGTCCCGGCCGTCGCCGGCCGGATCACGCTCACGGCGGACGCGCGCGCCCTCGACACCAGACACCTCGGGTTCACGATCGGACCGCACGAGGAATGTGCCGTGGAGCAGGCGGTCCGCTTGGTCGAAGAGCACGGCGGCGAGGCGGTCGTGCTCACCCTCGGGCCGGCCGAAGCGCTCGAGCAGCTGCGCGATGCGATGGCGCTCGGGATCGCGCGCGCGGTCCACCTGGTCACCGACGGCGGGGAATGGGACCCGCAATCAACCGCCGAGGCGATCGTCGAAGCCATCCGGGCCGACGAGGCGGCCTCGGGCCGGTTCGACCTGGTCCTGCTGGGCAATGAGGCCGCGGACTCCGGCGGCTACCAGACGGCCGTGCGCCTCGGCCGGACCCTGGGCCGGCCGACGGTGACCGGGAT
>JAKAHU010000135.1 GCA_021825385.1 Chloroflexota bacterium
GGTCCTCTCGGTCCTGGTCCCGGCGAGCATCGCCGTCTCGGTGTGGCGCATGAAGCGCTGCCGCGTTCCCTGGTGCGTGCGCTGGGGCCAGCACCCGGTCGACGGAACGCCCTGGAAGACCTGCACCAAGCATCTGACGCGGGCCCACCACGTGCATCTTCTCGATGTCCTGCGGGACAAGCACCCGAAGACGCACGCGTTCCTGAACCCGGGCTCGGCCGTCCTGCCTCCACGGGGATGAAGCGCTCCCTGCTCGCTCTGATCTCCTGCTACGGCCTCTGGCGCTTCTGGCGCCACCTGATCTCCGAGGACTGGATGGTGAACCCCTGATGCTGCCCCCGGGCGACCCCTCGATGACGATGCGCCCGAACATGGTGCCGGGCTACCAGCTCCCCATGGGCCAGTCACCGCCGCAGCTCCCGCTGCCCGGCCAGGCGCCGCCCTCGGGAGCCCCCGGGCCGATGACGATGCCCGGAGGGGCCCCCATGCAGGGCGGCCCTCCGATGAATGGCTTCCAGGGCCTGCCGCCCCAGCTCCAGGCGATCATCTCCCAGCTCCCGCCGCAGGCCCAGGCGCTGCTTGCCCAGCTCCCGCCGCAGGCTGTGATGGCCGTCCTCGCCCATGTCCTCGGCGGCTCGATCGGCCAGGTTCCCGCCGGCCCCTCGAACCCGGGGGGGCTTGGCCCGACGCCGCCGCCCGGGTTCGGGGGGGCGCCCCCCAGCATGATGCCTTCCTCGGGCGGTCCCATCCCGCCGGCGGCGCTTGGGACGCCCACGATGAACGGAATCCCGGCGGGGATGCAGATGTCTCCCGGGTACTTCTCGCCCTACGGGCTGCAGGGGCCGAACGGCCCTTACGGCCTCTCGGGGCCTGCTGTTGCCCTGGCGGCCGCCACGGGCCAGCCGATCACCGACGCGACCCTCAACGCGAGGGGATAGGAGCCTTCGATGGCACAGAAGACGTTGAAGCTCATCCGTCGCAGCTCGCACGGGGACCAGGAGCTCATCGAGGAGCCGATGCAGGCCGGCCTCTCTGGTGTGGAGGTTATGGTCACCGAGGACTCGGTCCTCGTCATCCACGACCTCACCGGAGATGCCCCGGCCGTGCAGTTCCCGGTCTTCGAGCCGGCGGTAGAGGCGCCGAACCCGGCCCTGCAGGCCCAGGCCGTAGGCCCGGGCGAAGCCCCGTCCGAAGGGACGCCTCCTGTGGCGCCTGTCGACGTGCAGGCGTCCCCGGTGGCCCAGAACACCGCCGCCACGGCTTCTGTTGCCGCCCAGGACCCCGCGACGGCCGTTCCCACGGCCTCCTGATGGCCGACCAGATCGTGAGCGGCCCCGTCACGACCGAGATGGGCAACCAGGCTCGCCGCGTGCGCGACGTCTCCGGCCGTAAGGCTGTCGCCCGCAAGCCCCGCAAGGCCGTGGAGGCGGTCGGCCACAGGGCCGGCCCCGGGCGAAGCCCTGACGCCCCGATGCGGATGGGGCGGCATGGCCGGGGTTCCTAGCCTCACGGTGAACCGGCCCGCGCGCGCCCCGCAGCCGCGCGGGCCCTGGGGGCAGCTCCCCTACGGAGGCGTGAAGCTCCAGACCCCGTCGCCCGGCGGTCCTCGGAGGACGGGCACGAGCATCCAGCCGCCCCAGCTCGTCAACGTCGGGCCTCGGAGCTTCGCCCCGAACCCGGCCCTGCACTCGCCGCCCGGCCCGATGGTGCCCTTCCCCGGCGGGGGCTATGGGTTCGCTGGCGGCTACAACGCGGCCTTCGCGCCGCGCGGGGCGTTCGTGCCCGGTTCGGCCGGCGGTGTGCCGGGGGCTCCGTCCTTCGGCCCGCAGGCCTACCTGCCGCCCCAGGGGCCCGGGAGCGGGCAGTTCCAGTACAACCTCGCCTTCGGGATGCCGCAGGGCTCCTGGAGCTACCTCGCGCCTCCCTCAGGCGGCTACGTGTTCCCGGTCATGCCGCTCCCCGGCTACTTCTCGCCGGCTCTTGGCATGATGCCCTCGGCGAACACGATGCCGTTGTTCTGGGGTGGGGCGCTCCCGACGACGCAGGTGGGACCGAGTGCCTGACATCCCCATCGACTACCGCCCCTACGGCATCTGGACGCCGACTCCCTGGACGCTGCCGGAAGAGTTCGGCGCGCTCGGGGAGCACTCGCCGCAGGATCCCCGGGACGTCACCAACCACGACGACGCGGGCTATAACCCCGCCTCGGAAGGCCTGCAGGACTTCTACCCGCAGGATGAGGAGCAGCACGCGATCATGGTGAGCTGGGCCTACGACGCCTTCCTCGCCGCCGAGCGCGCGCGGATGCCGTTCTTCGACCGGTGGCTCCGCTACTACCGCCTGTACCGCAACTACGTCCAGCGAGTGGTCGGTGACTGGCGGAGCAAGGTGTTCTACCCGGTGAGCTATTGGGTGGTCGCGACGATCATGCCGAAGCTCCTCACCAACCGCCCGACCCCGCGAGTGAAGCCCGTCACGCCGTTCGACGTCCCAGCGGCGCGGGCGATGGAGGAGCTGCTCGACTGGTCGATGGAGGAGTCCGACTTCTACCCCGAGTGGGTGAAGTCGACCTGGGAGAGCCTGGTGTACGGCACCGGGATCCTGAAGATCTACCAGCGCCAGGACATCCGCTACAAGACCGAGAAGATCCCGGTCCAGGAGCCGGTCACCCAGAAGATGTCGGTGCCCTACATCGACCCGGACTCCGGCGCCGTGCTGACCGATCCCGATGGGACGGTGGTCTACGGCGAGGAGGACCAGGTTCTCGGCTACCAGGACGTCGGGTTCAACTTCGAGCAGGTTCCCTACGTCGTCTACGACGGGCCGGCGGCCGAGGCCGTCGACATCATGAACTTCTTCGTCGCGCCGGAGGCCGATGACGTCCAAAGCGCGCGGTACGTGATCCACCGCACCTACCGTGAGATGGCCTACGTGCTGAAGAGGGTCGAGGAGGGCGTCTTCCGCCTCCCGCCGAACATGTCGGTCACCGACCTCGCCTACATCCGGGACGACCCGATGGCCCTGCGCCTCGGCGAGATCGGCCTGGACGGCGGCATCCTGAACGACCCGACGCGTCGCCCGGTGGAGCTGCTCGAGTTCTGGACCGACGACGGGCGGGTCATCACGATGGCCAACCGCAAGGCCATCCTGCGGGCCCACTCGAACCCCTTCACCCACGGGATGAAGCCGTTCGTGCGGATCGTTGACAACCTGGTCCCCCACGAGTTCTGGGGCCAGGGCGAGATCGAGACGATCGAGGGCCTCCAGGACCTCACGAACGCCCTGGTCAACCAGCGCGTCGACAACGTCAAGATCACCATGAACGCCACCTGGGCGGTCCGCGAGCAGTCGATCTTCGACCTGCGCGACCTCGCGAGCAAGCCGGGCCAGGTGATCCGCGTGAAGGGCGACGTGCCGCTCCAGGACGCGGTCGCCCGCCTGCCGGTCGGCGATGTCACCTCGAGCGCCTTCGCCGAGGCGCAACAGACCGAGAACTTCATCGAGCGCACCACCGGCGTCTCCGCCTACCAGCTCGGCACCGACTCCCCGACGCTGAATCAGACGGCGACCGGCGTGAACCTGATCCAGCACGCGGGGTTCGACCGGTTCAGCCTGAAGACCAGGCTCGGCGAGATGATGGGGATGAAGCAGGTCTTCCGCATGTACGGAGCCCTGCTCCAGCAGTTCGCGCCCCCGCAGCGCCTCGTGCGGATCCTTGGCCCGGACGGGGGCTACCTGTTCCAGAGCTTCCGGCCCGAGGACATCGAGGGCGCGCTTGCCTACGACATCGAGGCCGGGGCGACCAACCAGACCGAGCAGGAGCGCCGCCAGGACGCGATGCAGCTCCTGCAGCTCGTCGGCACGGTCATGCCCCCCGCGATCCCGCACCTCGTCGAGAACGTCCTGCGGGCCTTCGGGATCAAGAACATCACGGACTTCGTCCCGGGCCAGCTTCTCCAGATGCCCCCCGGCGCCGCCATGACGCCGGGCCTGCCCCCGGGCGGTCCCGGGTCGATCGCGACGCCGCCCGGCACCCCGACGACGATGACCCCCGGAGGACCCCAGCCCGCTGCCGGGGCCCTCCCGAGCATTCAGCCGCCGCAGCCGATCCAGCCGCGGCTGAACATGCAGCTCGGTTGATGAACGACCGAGTGCCCTACGACCCGACGCTCAATCCCCGCTACCTCGGGGACGAGGTCGTTCCACCGGAGCGCGATCAGGCCGCCCTGGTCCAGGCTCAGGAGCGGCTCAAGGAGGTCAGGAACCTCCGCGGGCTGCTTGAGTCCGAGATCTGGCACACCCTGGACCGCTACCTCCGGCCCGAGCTCGAGCGCATCACCGAGCGTCTGGTCGCGTACGACAGCGCCCTGTCCACGATGGAGCAGGTCGCCCAGGCCAGGGGTTACCGACACGCCCTCTGGCGCATCCTCGACGAACTGCCTGAGACCCTCGAGCTTGCTGAGCGCGCCCTGATCGAGCAGATCACGGAGCAGAGCGGCTAGAGCACGTCCCGGGCGGGAAGGAGAACAGCGTGGACGGTACTGCCTTCGGCTTCCCGCCGGCAGAGCACCCGGCCACTGCGCCAGAGGCGCAGAACGGCTACCCCGACGCGTCGCCGGCACCGGCGGCAGGGACCCAGACCCTCGAGCCTCCTGGCGCCCCGCAGGGCCCCGCAGCGGGCACTCCTGCGACGCCGCCCCAGGCTCCTTCTCCGCAGGGCTGGGAGCCCGCGCCGCCGCCCGCAGACGTTCCCCAGGACCACCTCTACGCGGGCCGCTACCGGACCTGGCAGGACTTCGAGAACGGCTACAAGTCCATCCAGGCCTTGGAGACGCGCACCCGCGCCGAGCTCCTTTCGGCCCAGCGGGAGTCAGAGCAGCTTCGCGCCGCGCTCAACCAGGCGCTCCCGTTCGTCCAGATGGCCGCCCAGCAGCAGCAGCCCCAGGGCCAGCCGGCACCGGTCGAGACCCCGATCGCGGTCCCCTCGGTCGACGAGGACCCGCAGGGGTTCGCCGCGGCCGTCGCCGCCCAGGCGGCGAGGGAGTCGGCGCGAGCTGCCGAGCAGGCCACGGCCCAGGCGGTCGCGCAGATGAACGCCCAGCAGCAGGCCATGTGGGCCCAGCAGCAGCAGCAGGCCCAGCAGGCTCAGGTGATGGACGCGTTCAACCGCTCCGTCACGAGCTTCCGGGGTCGTCACCCCGAGATCGCGATGTACTCCCCCGAGGAGCAGGCGATCAACGGGGTGGCCCAGACCCTCCAGCTTCCTCTCACGGATCCCGACGAGTTCGAGTTCGCCTACCAGGCGTGGGCCTACCCGCAGCTCCAGCTCGCTGCTCAGCAGCTCGCCGGCGCGACGGGGTCCTACGCCTTCGCGCGAACCCAGCAGGGTCGGGATCTCGTGAGGGCACAGGCCGGGTTCGTCCGCCAGACGGCACCGAACGGCCAACCCCCCGCGCAGCGTCGCGGGGCGACCGTCGAGACAGGCGGCAACGGGGTACCCGCAGCTTCAGCCCCCGGTGCTGACCCGGTCATCCAGGAGATCCTCTCCCTGGCAAACGCCCAGCGCAGCGTCTCGCCGCTGTTCGGCGGCCGCGGCGCGAAGCCCTCCTAGCCCAAGAGGCACCCGAAAGGCCCTCTCGCGGCTCCCCGTCCGCATGCACGCTCTTTCGACAGGAGCCACCGATGACCTGGACCCCCTCCACCTTCGTCCGGGGGCCCGAGACGACCGAGATGGGCAACGTCTCTCGTCGCGTTCGGGATGTCTCGGACACGATTCAGTACCTCGACCCCGACGCCGCGCCGTTCACCGTCATGCTCATGAAGGCAAGCTCGCGGGCCGCGATGAACTCGAAGTTCGAGTGGATCGAAAAGCAGCTCCCCAGCAAGTGGGATGCGATCAACAACGCCGGGGGCTACTCGGCGCCGTACTACACGACGCCGGACACCGTGTTCGCGGTGCACAACCCGATCTTCTCCGTCGGGGACGTCGTCCTCGTCCCGCGCACGGGGGAGAAGATGCTCGTCAGCTCGATCAACACGGGCGCCAGCCCGACCACGATCACGGTCGTTCGCGACGTCACCGGGGTCATGACCGGCGACACGGGCGCCGCGGGGTCGGGCACCGCGGGCGTGCTGGTGAACAACGACGACCTGCTCGTCATCGGGACGAGCTTCGCTGAGGGGTCGAGCTCGCCCCAGGAGAAGACCTGGAACGAGACCTACCCCTACAACTACACCCAGATCTACAAGGACGCGTTCGGGGTGTCGGACACCGAGGAGCGGTCGGAGCTCTACACGGGCAAGGACCGACCCCGGCTCCGCCTGGAGCGCGGGATTGAGCACAAGATCAACCTGGAGCGCTCGGCGCTGTTCGGGGACCGCTACCTGAACAACGCCAACCCGGCGAACGTCTACCGCTACACCGGCGGCCTGACGTACTTCCTGCAGGACAACATGGTGAACGCCGGTGGAATCCTCACCGAGCCGACCATGGAGTCCTGGCTGCAGGGCGTCTTCGCGCACGTCGGCGCGACCGACACGCGTGTGCTGTTCGCGAGCCCGCTCGTCATCAGCGTGCTCGACATGATCGCCGTGGCCCGGCTTCACCTGGTGCCGAGGGACGAGACGTTCGGCATCACGGTGCGGCAGTGGGTGACCTCCCACGGGGTGCTGAACGTCATCAAGCACCGCCTGCTGGAGACCTCGCCCACGGGCTACAACACCACCCCGGCCGGCTACGGCGGCTACGCCTTCGCCGTCGACCCGACCAAGGTCCTGTTCCGCTACATGAACGGGCGCAACACCCGTCTGGAGACGGACATCCAGCTCCCCGACGAGGACGGCTGGAAGGACCAGTACCTGACCGAGGCCGGGTGGCAGATCTCCCTGTCGCCCGTCCACGGGATCCTGTCCGGCGTCACCGGCTAATCCCAGGGCTTCGCCCGGGCCTGCGCCTGGTGATCCCCCCGGGAGGGGGGCCGCTCTCGTCCGGCCCCCCTCCCGCCCCCTTTGAGCCTGAGGAGCAACGCAGATGGCAGCCACGCTCACCTACGACAGCACGGGTCCTGGCGAGGCCGGGCGGCACGCGATGTTCGCGGCGGCCGTCGGACGCCCTCTCCAGGCGGTGGCGCTCGCCGTCACCGGCGACACGTCCTATCCGACCGGCGGCTACGACATCTCGGACGTCTGGAAGAAGTTCGCGACCGCCGGAGCCGCCTCCGGCCTGCTGCACCTGCTCGCGCACGACCGCGGCGGCGCGCACATTGTCGCGATCGACTACGTGAACAAGAAGTTGAAGCTCATGTCGGCCCCCGGGACCGAGGTGGTAGCGGCGACCAATGTCTCCACGACGGTCGTCGATCTGCTCGCTCTCGGCTACGCCGGCTGAGAGGGGGACCGATGGTCTTTCGTCACCGCTACCGCACCATGAAGTACGTCGTCATCCCGGCCGAGCGCTCGGTCGTGAACGGGATCACGCACGTGAAGCGCGGGATCATGGTCGAGTTCAACGGCAACATCTTCGACTCCGACCGGGCTGCGGCCCAGAACGCGTGGCCCGCGAAGGTCAAGAAGCAGGTCGAGGACTTCCTGCTCGCCTGCCCCGACCTCGGCCGTTCCATGTGGAAGGACGAGGACACTCCCGCCTCCGCGATGATCCCCCACCGCGACCAGGCGGGGGAGCGGCGCCTCTGCGCCTGGAAGGACATCGTCGAGGGAGCCGCCGAGGCGTGCGGGCGTCCGACGTTCGCGAACGCCGACTACTGCGCCTCCCACCTGCAGCGCCTCATGCAGCTCTCCGGCGCCGAGGAGCAGCCCGAGGACGAGGAGTCCTCGCCGGCGAGGCTCCGCCAGCCCGTCGGGATGGGGGTGGAGTAAGTGGCGACCCGGACCGTCCAGAACGAGGCGTGGTTCGTCGTCGCGGCCGCGACGTTCACCGACACCACGACCTGGCACTACGGGCCAACCGCCACCGACGCGAGCGTCATCGGGCCGTTGGTGTTCCTCGCGATAAACGGCCTGAACCAGGGCGTGAACCTGAAGTACCAGGGCTCGATCGACGGGACCAACTGGGTCGACCTCGGCACGACGCCGTCGTTCTCCGTCGCGGCGGGAGCCTCTCGATCGGACACCCTCACCGACAACTGGCCACTCGTGCGCCCGGCGGTGCAGGCCCAGGTCGTCCCGACGACCGGCCAGGTCACGTTCCAGTTCTCCTGGACCGAGGAGACCTGAGATGTCGGGCGACCTCGACCAGCCCGGGTCCCTTGACCGCGGCAATGCCCTGGTCCCGAGCGCCCTGTATGGAGATGGCTTCGACGGGGCGGTCAGCTTCAACGGGGGCGGCGTCCCGATGGCGACTCTGACAGGGTCGGTCTACAAGCTCGACCGCGACATCTTCGCCACCACCATTGCGGTGGCGGCCGGCTATACGGTGGACGCGAACGGCTGCCGGCTCTTCGCCCGGACATCGATCATCAACTTCGGCACGATCCACGCAAACGGCGCCGCCGGAAGCGGTTCTGCGGCGGGGGCTGAGGGAACCAACGGAGTCTTCTCCCCGTTGGTTCCGGTGGGCGCTCCAGGAGGAGCTGGGGGCCTGAACGCTGGGACCGATATCTACACCCAGACCACCGCAAACGGCGCCGCCGGAGGATCTGGGGGCGCGTCCGGGGCGAACGCGGGCGGCCGGGGCGGCGCCTACAACTACGGCGATCAGCAGTATCTCGTCCATTCAACCGCTGTCGCTGCACTGTACTGGGCCAACGTCCAATACTGGGGACACGGCGGGGGCGGCGGAGCCGGCGACGGCACCAACGACGGCGGGGGCGGCGGAGCCGGAGGAGGAGCCCTGTTCCTCATCGCCCCGGTGATCGTCAACAACGGCACGATCTCCGCCAATGGCGGCGCGGGCGCTGCCGGCACGGGCGGCAACGCCGGTGGTGGTGGGGGGGGCGCGGGCGGAGTGGTGACGACCCTCTGCCACAGCTACTCCGGCAACGCCCCCACCGCGACGGGTGGAGCGGGAGGCGCGGGAGTCGGCACGGGCGGAGCCGGGGGCGCAGGGCAGGACGGCTGGGTCGTCTCCATACCGGCGTGAGGGGGGTATGAGATGTCGGGCGACCTCGACCAGCACGGGTCCCTCGACCGCGACCAGCCCGGAAGCTCGCTCGGCAATGCGACCCCGAACCCGACCTCGGTCGGGGCCGGTGCACCGGGCACGAGCGTGGCCGGGAGCCGCTCGGACCACACCCACCAGGTGGGGGCGCACGCCTCCATCCACATCAAGGGTGGCTCCGACCAGGTAGCCGTCCACCTCGCCGACCTCGCGGACGCGATCATCTCGTCCCCCGCGACGGGCCAGGTGCTCACCTGGAACGGCACGAGCTGGGCGAACGAGGCCTCGGGGGCTGGGGTTGCGCTGGACACCACGGCCGCGGACATCGCCGCCACCGGGGCGGAGGGCGCGGCCTCCGGGGCCGGCGCGATCGGGAAGGCCGCGGACTCCGGCCACGTCCACCCGACCGGTGCCCATGTGGGCGCCCACAACCCCGGTGGCACGGACGCGATCGCCACCGCCGCTCCTGGGGCCTCGGCGCCCGGAGACGCGGCCGCGGCCGGTACGGCCGCCTCCGTCTCCCATTCCGACCACAAGCACTCCCGGGAAGCGTGGGGAGTGGTCGCCCAGGTGACGGTGACCTCGGCCGAGGGCGCGACCGCTGTGGCGGGCGCCACGGGCGCGGTCGCCGACGCCGGCCACCAGCATCCCACCGGCGCGCACGTCGCGGCTCACAATCCCGGAGGGGCAGACGCCATCGCGACGGCCGTCGCCGGCGCTTCGGCCCCAGGGGATGCCGC
>JAKAHU010000136.1 GCA_021825385.1 Chloroflexota bacterium
TGGGCGGCGGCCGCGGGCACGGCCGGGGCGACCACGCGCCGGGGCAAGACCGCGAGCGCGCCGGGCGAGTGAGCGACGACCCCGCCCTCGAGCTGTTCCTGCGCAGCCTGGCCGCGCGCGACCTGTCGGTGAACACGCAGCGCTCATACGCCACGGCCGTCGGGGCGTACCTCGACTGGATCGCCGCCCGTGGGGTCGACTGGCGCTCGCCGGCCCGGAGCGAGCTGCGCGCCTATCTCGCCCAGCTCAGCCTGGGCCACGCCCGCAGCTCGGTTGCCCAGCGCCTGGCCGCGATCCGTTCGTTCCATCGGTTTGCGGCCAGGGTCGGGTTGAGCGCGGGCGACCCGTGGGGTTCACTCGCCACACCGCGCCTGCCGCGACGGCTGCCGCGGGTGCTCGAGGTGTCGGAGATCGAACGCCTGCTGGCCGTGGCCGAGGCCGACCTGGCCGCGGCCCCGGCCGACGACGGGGGGCTGCGAGTTGCGCTCGCCCTCCGCGACCGGGCCCTGGTCGAGACCGCCTATGCGGCCGGCCTGCGCGTGAGCGAGCTGGCCGGCGCGGCGCTCAATGGGCTCGACCTCCGGCGCGGTGAGCTTCGGGTCGTGGGCAAGGGGCGCAAGGAGCGGATCGGGCTCCTCGGTGGGCCGGCTCGGCGGGCCCTCCGGGCCTACCTCGAGGATGGGCGTCCGGTCCTCCTCGAGCGGAGAGTCGGACGGCGGGCGCGCTCGGAGGAGGAGCCGGAGCCGGCCGAGATCTTCCTGAATCATCGTGGTGCCGCGCTCGGCGTGCGCGGCCTGCGCTACCGGCTCGAACGCCTCCGTGGGCGGGCCGGGTTGCCGGTGGGGGTGTCCCCGCACACCCTCCGCCACAGCTTCGCGACCCACCTCCTCGACGGCGGAGCCGACCTGCGCGTGGTCCAGGAGCTGCTCGGCCATGAGAGCCTGGCCACGACCCAGGTGTACACCCACGTCTCGCCGACTCGACTCCGGAGCGCATATCTCCAGGCGCACCCGCGGGCGCGCCGGGAGGAAAGGGCGGTGAAGCGGTGACCGGGCCGCTCGAGGATCGGGCCTGGGACGAGTTCGTGGCCGGTTCGGAGCCCGGTTCCTACCTCCAGACGAGCGCCTGGGCGCGGGTGAAGGCGGCCAACGGCTGGCGAGCGGTGCGGGTCACGGCCGAGCCGGGGGACGGCCGGATCGGGGCCCAGGTCCTCCTCCGCCGGCCGCGTGTCCTGCCGTGGGGCTTCGCCTACGCGCCCCGGGGTCCGGTGGCGAGCCACTGGACGGCAGCGGCGCTCGAGTCGTTCACCGAGGCGGCCCGGCAGCGGCTGGCAGCCGGAGGACCGATCGCGACCCTCCGGATCGATCCCGAGATCGAGCGCGACGGTCCGCTCGATCCGGGCGGCGAGCTTCGCGCCGCGCTCCGCCGGGCCGGCTGGCGCGAGGGGCCGGCGGTCCAGCCGGTGACGACCCGGCTGATCGATCTGCGGGCGGACGAACAGGCGCTCTGGGCCAACCTGCGCAAGAAGTGGCGCCAGTACGTGAACCGGGCCCGGAGCGCCGGGGTCCGGATCGTCGAGGCCGAGGGCGATCGGCTCGGCGACTTCTACCGGATCTACCGGGAGACCGCAACCCGGGCTGGCTTCCTGATCCGGACGGAGCAGGCCTACCGCGATGTGTGGGCGGCTTTTCGGCCCGCGGGGGCGGCGCGGCTGCTGTTCGCCGAGGACGCCGACGGCGTACCCCAGGCGACGCTGTTCCTCGTTCGCTGCGGGCCGCGGGTGGTCGAGCCGTACGGGGGGATGACCGCGGCCGGCGCCGAGAGCCGGGCCAACTACCTCCTGAAGTGGGAGGCGATCCGCAGCTCGCGCGAGCAGGGTGCGACGAGCTACGACCTGTGGGGCCTGGCGCACCCCGGGATCGCCCACTTCAAGAGCGGCTTCGGGGGACGGGAGGTCCACTACATCGGGGCCTGGGATCTCGTTCTCGACCCGCTCGGTCGTCGCGCCTACGAGGTCGCCCAGGCGGTCCGGGTCCGGTTCGCCCGGCGCCGGCACGGCCTGCGCGGCGATGGCGACGCCGCGGCGTTCGGCGCCGGAGGGGCGGACGGAGGAGCGGCCGGATGATCACCGAGCTGATCCGGGCAGCCGAGCCCGCCCGGCCGCGGACCCTGGGCGGGCTGATCGAGCGCCTCGAGGCGAACGGCCTCCTGGCCGCGGCCCGGCTGGACGGTGCGCCGGCCGACCCGGCCGCGCTGGCCCGGCTGGCGATCACCGGTCTGGCCTACGACTCGCGCCGGGTCATGCCCGGCGGCCTGTTCGTGGCGATCGCGGGCGAGCACGCCGACGGCCATGAGTTTCTCGACGTGGCGGCCGGGGCGGGGGCCCGGGTCGCGATCGTCGAGCGCCCGGTTGGTCGTGCCGGGCTCGGCGAGCTGGTCGTGACCGACAGCCGGCGGGCCCTCGCCAGCGCGGCCGCGTGGTGGTATGGCGACCCGAGCCACGAGCTCGGGGTGGTCGGGATCACCGGCACCGACGGCAAGACGACGACCTCGTTCCTGGCCGTCGCGGCGCTCGAGGCGGCGGCCGTCCCGGCCGGGCTGGTGGGCACGGTCGAGACGAAGATCGGTCGGCAGCGCGAGGCCAACCCCGAGCACGTGACGACGCCCCAGGCACCCGAGCTCCAGGCGATTCTGCGGGCGATGGTCGCCGCCGGCGACCGGGCGGCGGTCATCGAGACGACCTCCCACGGGCTGGCCCTCCACCGGGTCGACGAGATTGCCTACGACGTCGCGATCCTGACCAACCTCAGCCACGAGCACCTCGAGCTGCACGGCACATTCGAGGCGTACCGCGCGGCGAAGCTGTCGCTCTTCGAGCGGCTCGCCGCCCGACAGTCGGCCAGGTCGTGGTCGCCGGCCGGGATCGTGAACCGCGACGACCCCTCGGCCACGCTCTTCGAGCGCGCCACCCGGGCGGCCGGGGCCCGGCTGGTCACGTACGGCACGGCACCGGGCGCCGAGGTCCGCGCGGTCCGGGTGACGGAGGGGCCGCGCAGCCTGGCCATCGACGTCGTCGGACCGGCCTGGCGGGGTCGGCTCGAGCTCCGCCTCGGTGGGCGGTTCAACGTCCACAACGCGCTCGCCGTGGTCGCTCTCGGGGAGGCGCTCGGACTCGATCCGGAGGCGGTTCGAGCGGGGCTCGAGTCGGTCGTCGCGGTCCCCGGCCGGATGGAACGGATCGACGCCGGCCAGCCGTTCGCGGTCGTCATCGACTACGCCCACAGTCCGGCCGCCCTGGACAAGGTGCTCGAGATCCTCGCCCCGGTCGCCGCCGCCGGCGGTGGCGGGCTGATCGCGGTGTTCGGTTCGGCCGGTGAGCGAGATCGGGCCAAGCGCCCGATGATGGGCCGGATCGCCGGCCGGCGCTGCCGGCTCGTCGTGCTCACCGATGAGGACCCCCGGGGCGAGGAGCCCCTGGCGATCCTCGAGGAGATCGCCCGGGGAGCCGAGGCCGCCGGCATGCGCCGCGGCCGCGACCTGCTGCTCGTTCCGGACCGCGCCGAGGCGATCGCGGCGGCATTCGACCAGGCCCGTCCGGGCGATGTCGTCCTGCTCGCCGGCAAGGGTCACGAGCACTCGATCATCTACGCCGACGGACACCGGCCGTGGGACGAGCGGGCGGCGGCGCTCGAGGCCCTGGCTGGACTCGGGTACCGCTGAGCGGCGGGAGGCACGACTGGCGGGGCGAGGGCGGCGTGGATGCTGCCCGCGCTCGCGCCCGATGGCCGCTCCGGCTCGTTCGGCGGGGTTGCGGCGGGGCGCTGGTATCCTTGGACCACGATGTCCATTCCACAGCCAGGTGCCGATCTCCAGACCCCCGGGCGCCGGTCGCGCCGTCCGGTCAGTCGACCCGGGACCACTCGCGACGGGGTCTCGCTCGCGTCGCTCCGCCGGCAGCTGCTCGACGAGGTCCGGGCCCACCATCCGTCGGCCGACCTGAGCGTCGTCGAGCGCGCCTTCGATCTCGCGGTCGAGGCCCACGCCGGCCAGGCCCGGGCCTCGGGCGAGCCGTACGTCACCCACCCGATCGCCTCGGCACGGATCCTGGCCGAGCTCGGGATCGACCCGGTCGCGGTCGCCGCCGCGCTCCTCCACGACGTCCCGGAGGACACCGAATACCGCCTGGCGGACATCGAGGAGCGGTTCGGGGCCGAGATCGCCCAGCTCGTCGATGGAGTGACGAAGCTCTCGAAGTTCAGCACTCACAGCCACGAGCAGCAGCAGGCGGAGAACATCCGGAAGATGTTCCTGGCGATGGCCGAGGACATCCGGGTCGTCCTGATCAAGCTCGCCGATCGGCTGCACAACATGCGCACCCTGTCGGCCCTGCCGCTCGACAAGCAGCAGCGGATCGCGCGCCAGACGATGGAGATCTATGCCCCCCTGGCCGAGCGGCTGGGGATCTGGCAGATGAAGTGGGAGCTCGAGGATCTCGCCTTCAAGGCCCTCGAGCCCGAGCGCTTCCGGGAGCTCGCCCGCCTGCTCGACACCCGGCGCGCCGGTCGTGAGTCGTACATCGAGCGGGCGATCGAGATCCTTCGGCCCGAGCTCGAGCGCCAGGGGATCCGGGCCGAGCTGTCCGGCCGCCCGAAGCACCTGTACAGCATCTGGAAGAAGATGCAGCGCAAGGGCGCCGAGTTCGGCGAGATCTACGACGTCTACGCGATCCGCATCCTGGTCGACGAGGTGCGCGATTGCTACGCCGCGCTGGGGGTCGTCCATTCGCTGTGGCATCCGATCCCGGGCCAGTTCGACGACTACATCGCGGTCCCCAAGAACAACCTCTACCAGAGTCTGCACACCGCGGTGATCGCGCTCGACGGCAAGCCGCTCGAGATCCAGATCCGGACCCACGCCATGCACCAGGTCGCGGAGGTCGGGATCGCCGCCCATTGGCGGTACAAGGAAGGCTCGAAGTCGGACCGCGACTACGACGCCAAGCTGGCCTGGCTGCGCCAGCTGATGGACTGGCAGCGCGAGGTCTCCGACGCGACCGAGTTCGTCGAGGGGATCAAGCTGGACATCTTCCAGGATCAGGTCTTCGTCTTCACCCCCAAGGGCGACGTCAAGGACCTCCCGGCCGGCGCGACGCCGCTCGACTTCGCCTATCGGATCCACACCGATGTCGGCCACCGCTGCATCGGGGCCAAGGTGAACAACCGGCTCGTGCCGCTCGACTACCGCCTGAAGAACGGCGACATCGTCGAGATCGTGACCACCAAGGGCGAGCACGGCCCGTCCCGGGACTGGCTGAACCTGGTCCGCACCAGTCACGCCCGCGAGAAGATCCGCCAGTGGTTCAAGCGCAAGGACCGCGATGAGAACATCGTCCACGGTCGCGAGGCGCTCGAGCGCGAGCTGCGCCGTCTCG
Organism: Chloroflexota bacterium; assembly: GCA_021825385.1. GTDB lineage: Bacteria > Chloroflexota > Limnocylindria > Limnocylindrales > CSP1-4 > JAKAHU01. Next base: position 5,432 of record JAKAHU010000136.1, read on the forward strand.
CCCGCACCTCGATCCAGGCGGTCGGGCTCGAGCGGATCGCGGAGATCGCCAAGAGCTACAACTACGAGTCGATCGACGACTTCTACGCCGCGATCGGCTACGGCGCCATCGGTGCCCAGCAGGTCGTCACCAGGCTCGGCGTGGTCGACGATTCCGAGCTCGCTCTGCCCGCGGTCGCGCCGCCGGCGAGCGGGGCCCGGCCCGGTGGAGTCCGGGTCAAGGGAGTCGGTGACCTGCTCGTTCGCTTCGCGAAGTGCTGTCACCCGATCCCGGGCGACCCGATCGTCGGGTTCATCACCCGGGGCAAGGGCGTGACCGTCCACCTGCGCTCCTGCCCCACGGTCCTCAACGAGCGCGAGGTCTCGCGCCTGATCGAGGTCGAGTGGGAGGCAGCCCCGGCCCAGACCTATCCGATCGCGATCCGGGTCGAAGCGTACGACCGAACCGGGCTGCTGAGCGACATCACCCAGGTCGTGGCCGACAACAAGGTGAACATCCTCGCCGCTCAGGTGAAGGTCGCGGCCGATCACACGACGACCGTGACCGCCACCCTCCAGGTCGCCTCCGTCTCGCAGCTGGCCCGGGTGATGAGCCGGATCGAGCAGCTCAAGGACGTCCTGACCGTCCAGCGCGACCTCAGCTGACGGCACGAGCGGGCGGTGGGTGGGGCCGGCTAGACTTGCGGCCATGCCGTCCTTCCGCGCCCCGCGGGGCACCCGCGATCTCCTGCCCGCCGAACGCCCAGGCTGGGCCCGCCTCGAGCGGCTGGCGGCCGAGCTTGCCGCTCGCTACGGCTACCGCGAGATCGAGACCCCGCTGTTCGAGCAGAGCGACGTCTTCGAGCGCGGGGTGGGGGAGACCACCGACATCGTGGAGAAGGAGCTGTTCCGGCTCGCGCCACGAGCGGAGGACCGCGAGACGTGGGCGCTCCGGCCGGAGGCGACGGCCGGGATCGTGCGGGCGTTCATCCAGCATGGGATGCAGACCTGGCCCCAGCCGGTCAAGCTAACCCTGACCGGGCCGATGTTCCGCTACGACCGCCCCCAGGCCGGGCGCTACCGGCAGTTCTGGCAGTGGGACGTCGAGGCGATCGGTGACGCCGGGCCGGCGGTCGACGCCGAGCTCGTCGAGCTCGGCCTGCGCTTCTACCGCGACGCCGGCCTGCCTGACGTGGACGTCCTGCTCAACTCGATCGGTGATCCCGCCTGTCGCCCGGCCTACGTCGCCGAGCTGACCGCCTACTACCGTTCGATTGCCGACGAGCTACCCGAGCTCGAGCGCCGCCGGCTCGAGACGAACCCGCTCCGGCTGCTCGACTCGAAGGAACCGGCGATGGGCAACATCAACCTCGATGCGCCGAAGATCACCGACCGGCTGTGTGGCCCATGCGCCGAGCACTTTGCGGCCGTGCGGGCCCACCTCGACGCGCTCGGGATCTCCTACCGGATCGAGCCCGCCCTCGTCCGCGGTCTCGACTACTACACGCGGACCGCGTTCGAGTTCTACCGTCGCGGCGCCGAGGGGCAGCAGCAGGCGCTCGGCGGCGGCGGTCGCTATGACGGGCTGGTCGAGCTGCTCGGCGGGCGACCGACACCGGGGATCGGGTTTGCCCTCGGTCTGGACCGGGTGATCCTGGCCCTCGAGGAGACCGGCCGGCCGCCGGTCCCCGAGCCGCGGCCGATCGCGATCGTGTGCGGCGCCGACCCGGCCGCCACGGCCGAGCGGCTGCGGGTGGCCACGGAGCTGCGCGCGGCGGGTCTGCCGGTCCGGGCCGAGCTGGGCCGGCGCAAGCTCGGCCGCCAGCTCGAGGCGGCGGTCAAGGAGGGGGCCCGGTTCGCGGTCATCCTCGGTGACGAGCTCGCCGCGGGCGAGGTCCAGCTGCGCGACCTCCACGCCGCCTCGCAGCGGCCGGTCGCTCTGGCCGATCTGGCCGCGCTGCTGCACCGGAAGACCCCACCGACCGGCGGCTGACAGCGGGCCGGGCGCAGGGCGGGCCGCCCGGCGAACCGGTCCAGCGGGCGGCCGCGGGCGGTTCGTTACCCGATCGGTCCGCCGACTCCCCGCCGGCCGGCCCGGGGCCGGCGGTTCGTCTACGATACCCGGGCCATGACCGATCTCTCGACCCCGTACCGTTCCCACACCTGCGGCCAGCTCCGGGCCGAAGACGCCGGCCAGCCGGCCCGCCTCGCCGGTTGGATCCATCGCCGCCGTGACCACGGTCAGCTGATCTTCCTCGACCTGCGCGACCGCCACGGGATCACCCAGGTCGTCGTCGACTCGAGTCAGGCGCCCGAGGCGCACGCGACCGCCAGCCGGCTGCGGACCGAGTTCGTCGTCACCGTCGCGGGCGAGGTCAGCCGCCGCCTGCCCGGCACGGAGAACCCGAAGCTCCTGACCGGGGCGATCGAGTTGCGCGCCCGCGAGGTCGAGATCCTGGCCGAGGCCAAGACGCCGCCCTTCTACATCAACGAGCCCGACGCCCCGGTCGACGAGGCGCTCCGGCTGCGCTACCGCTACCTCGACCTCCGGCGGGAGCCGATGAAGGAACGGCTGCTCCTGCGCTCCCGGCTGGTGGCCGCCATCCGCGACGCGCACCACCGGGCTGGCTTCGTCGAGATCGAGACGCCGATCCTGATCAAGTCGACGCCCGAAGGCGCCCGCGACTTCATCGTCCCCAGCCGGCTCCAGCCCGGGACCGTCTACGCCCTGCCCCAGAGCCCCCAGCAGCTCAAGCAGCTCCTGATGGTCGCCGGGATGGACCGCTACTTCCAGATTGCACGCTGCTTCCGCGACGAGGATCTCCGGGGTGACCGCCAGCCCGAGTTCACCCAGCTCGATCTCGAGATGAGCTTCGTGCGCGAGGAGACGGTGATGGACTTCGTCGAGTGGATGATCGTCGAAGTCTCGCGCGCGGTCGTGCCCGAGCGGCCGCTCCAGCAGCTCCCGTTCCCGCGCTTCACGTTCGAGGAGGCGCTCGAGCGATTCGGCTCGGACAAGCCCGATCTCCGGTTCGGGATGGAGCTGGTCGACCTCGCTCCGGCCCTGCGCGGCCCGGATGGCTCGCCGGCCTCGGGCTTCCGGGTCTTCGACGACACTCTCGCCGCGGCCGGCCGGGTCAAGGGGATCGTCGTGCCGGGGATGGGGGGCGCGAGCCGGTCGCAGCTCGACGAGCTGACCGAGCTGGCCCGGCGCCACGGCGCGAAGGGGCTGGCCCACCTCTCGCCGCTGGCCGACGGGTCGGTCCACGGCCCGATCGTGAAGTTCCTCGGCGAGGAGCGCGCCCGGGCGGTCGTCGCCCTCGCCGGCGCCGTCGCCGGCGATCTGCTCCTGATCGTCGCCGACCGCCACGAGACGACCGCGGACGTGCTCGGACGGCTGCGGGTCGAGCTCGGCGGCCGGCTCGGCCTGGCCGACCCCGACGTGCTCGCCTACTGCTGGGTCCACCGCTTCCCGATGTACCAGTGGGACGAGGAGAACCGGCGCTGGGACGCGACTCACAACCCGTTCAGCGCCCCGCTGCCGGAGGACGTCGGGCTGCTCACGACGACGAGCGGCGACCCGTACCGCCCGGACCCGGGCGACCCGGCCGGGCGCGCCCGCGCCCAGCAGTACGACGTCGCGCTCAACGGGTGGGAGCTCGGCGGCGGCTCGGTTCGGATCCACCGGCGCGACCTGCTCGAGCGCAGCTTCGCCCTCCAGGGCCACTCGCTCGAGGCGATGCACGAGAAGTTCGGCGGCATCCTCGAGGCGTTCGACTACGGCGCCCCACCGCACGGCGGGATCGCCCTGGGCATCGATCGCTGGGCGGCCCTCTTCGCCTACCAGACGAACATCCGCGAGGTGATGGCCTTCCCCAAGACCCAGTCGGGGGCCGACCTGATGCTGGACGCGCCGTCCCCTCCCGATCCGGCCCAGCTGGCCGAGCTCGGGCTCCGCTTCGTCGGGGTCGGCAAGCCGGCCGCCGACTGAGCGGGTGGGTCCGCTCGAGGGGATCGCCCGCCGGCCGCGGATCGCCGCCCTCCTGGGCGCGCTGTGCATCGCCTTCTCGGGGATCTTCTTCCGTTACGCGCTCGTCTCGCCCTCGACCGGGACGGTCTTCCGGACGCTGTATGCCCTCCCGCTGCTGGGCCTGCTTGCCCTCGCCGAACGGCGCCGGCACGGCGGTCTGAGCCGCTCCGAGGTGCGGCTGGCGGTCGTGGCCGGCCTCTTCTTCGCCGCCGATCTCACGTTCTGGCATCACGCCATCGGGGCGGTCGGAGCCGGCCTGGCGACCGTGCTCGGCAACATGCAGGTCGTGATCGTTGCCCTCGTCGCCTGGCTCCTGTTCGGCGAGCGACCGTCGTGGGCCGTGGCGC
>JAKAHU010000137.1 GCA_021825385.1 Chloroflexota bacterium
AGCACGGGACGGTGGGTCATCGGGGCGGCCTCACCGGGGCAGGTCGGCCACGCGCAGCCGGCGCCGGATCCGCCCTCCGTGTCGCTCCTGGGCCAACGCGACGATCCGGCACACGAGCGCGGTGAAGTCGAGGCCCTCGGCCGCGGCCATCGCCGGGAAGAGGCTGATCGGCGTGAAGCCCGGGATCGTGTTGATCTCGTTCAGGTACAGCTCCCCGCCGGCGAGCAGGAAGTCGACCCGGGCGAAGCCCTCGGCCCCGATCGCGAGGTACGCCTCGCGGGCGAGCCGGCGGATCGACGCTCCGAGCTCGGCCGCGAGATCGGCCCGGGCCAGGGTCCGGGCGCGCCCGTCGAGGTACTTGTCGCGGTAGTCGTAGAACTCGCGCCCCGGCACGACCTCGCCCGGACCGAAGACGTCGAGCCCGCCCGGCCCGTTGCCGATCACGGCGACCTCGAGATCGCGGGCTCCGGCGAGGTAGCGCTCGACGAGGGCGAGCGAGTCGAAGCGGAACGCTTCGTCGAGCGCCCCGGCCCGCTCGGACGGCCGGTGGGCCAGGGTCATCCCGACCGACGACCCGAGCCGGGCTGGCTTGACCATCAGGCGCTCATCTCCGGTTCCGGCGGCGAACGCCTCGAGCTCGGCCAGGACGGCGTCCGGGTCGGCTCCCCAGCGCTCGGCCCGGACCTCGTGCCACTCGACGACCGGCAGCCCGAGCCCCCGGACGAGGCGCTTGAAGAGGGCCTTGTCCATCCCCAGCGCCGAGGCCGTCACCCCCGAGCCGGTGTAGGCCAGGTCGGCCGCCTCGAGCAGGGCCTGGACCGTCCCGTCCTCCCCGAACGGGCCGTGGAGGGCGATGAAGACGACCGGCCGGGGCTCGCTCGCCGCGAGCCGGTCGAGGGCGGCACCGGCCTGGAACGGGCCGAGCGCGCCGAGGCCGGCCGGCTCGTCGTAGGCGGCCGGCGGGCGACCCTCGCGCCGGTGGTCGGCGGGCAGCCACCACCAGCCTCCGGCGAGGTCGAGCAGGATCGGCTGGACGGGGAAGCCAGCCGCCCGGAGCGCCTCCGCGACCGCGGTTCCGGAGACGACCGAGACATCGTGCTCGGCCGACGGCCCGCCCAGGAGCACCGCGACCGCCGGGGGTCGCTCCGGCCTGGCCGACCGGCCCGATGCGATCACGCGCCACCCCCGTCGTCCGACGGGCGATCCGCGCCCCAGTCGCCGAGGAAGACGATCTCGAACTCGAGCTCGACCCCGTGCCGTCGGCGAACCTCAGCCCGGACGCGCTCGGCCAGCCGGCGGACGTCGGTCGCCGTCCCGTGCCGGTCGTTGACGATGAAGTTGGCGTGCTTGTCGGAGACCGACGCCCCGCCGACGCGAAGCCCCTTCAGCCCCGCCGCGTCGATCAGCGCCCCGGCGCTCGGGCCGTCGGGCGGGTTGCGGAAGACACTCCCCGCGCTCGGCATCCCGATCGGCTGGTGCTCCCGCCGCCAGCGCCGGATCTCGTCCAGGCGGGCCGCGATCTCGGCCGCCGGGGCGGGCAGGAGCCGGAACGTCGCAGCCAGGACGAGCTCGGCGGGGATCGCCAGCCCGGCGGTCAGGTTGCCCTCGGGCCGGCCGGCCGGGGGGTGCTTGAACCGGCTCTCGCGATAGCCGAAGCCGAGCTCGCCAGGTCCGAGCCGGACTTCGCTCCCGTCGGCGAGCAGGACCGTCGCCGACTCGAGGATCGCGGCAATGCTCGAGTCGTGCGCGCCGGCGTTCGCCCACACCGCGCCGCCCACCGTGCCCGGGATCGCCAGCCCGAACTCGAGGCCGGACAGGCCGGCCTTCTGGGCCTCGGTTGCGGCCCGGGCCATCGGCAGGCCGGCCTCGGCGATCAGCCGCTCGGCGCGGATCTCGACCCCCTCGGCCCGATCCTGGATGACCAGCCCGCGGATCCCGGCATCGGCGATGACCACGTTGCTCGCCCGCCCGAGGACGACGTGAGGGATCCCTCGGCTGCGGGCGAACTTGACCAGGCCGCGCAGCTCGAACGTGTTGTGGGCGACGGCGAAGAGATCGGCCGGGCCCCCGACGCGCATCGTCGTGAACCGGGCCAGCGGCTCGTCGCGCGATGTCTTCACTCCGATCCGGCGCTGGATCTCGGTGCCGAGGGCGATCGGGTCGAACGCCGGTCGTGGGTCGGCCGCGGCGGCGAGGTCGGGGTCGGCTGGACGGCTGGGCCCGTTCGCCGGGTGGGGGCCGGTCATCCGCCCTGTCCCCGCGAACGGCGCTCGACGGCGGCCGGGTCGGGCAGCGGCCGTCGCTCCGCCAGCGCCAGGAGCAGGTCGGCCACGACCTCGGCCGCGGCCGGCCGGCCGAGGGCGCGGGAGGCGGCCGACATCCGGAGATGAGCCGCCGGATCGTCGAGCAGGGCCGCCGCGTCGAGCAGCGCCGCGGCGTCGAACTGCTCGTCCTCGACCAGCCGAGCGGCCCCGGCCTCGACCAGCAGCCGCGCGTTGGCCCGCTGGTGGCCGGCGGCATGGGGATACGGGACGACGACGATCGGCAGGCCGAGCGCGGTCACCTCGGCCAGGGTCGAGGAGCCGGCCCGGCCAACGACCACATCCGCCGCGGCCAGGGCGTCGAGCATCTCGTCGCGCAGGAATGGGTACGGTTGGTATCGCTCGCGCAGCCCGGCCGCGAGCCGCTCTCGCCCGGCCAGGGCCGCCCCGTAGGCCGGCTCGCCGGTGACGTGGATGACGTGGACCCGCTCGACCAGGCGGGGCAGCGCCTCGGCCACCGCGGCGTTGAACCGGCGGACCTCCTGGGAGCCGCCGAAGACGAGCAGCAGGCGGGCGCCGGGAGGGACGCCGAAGCGGGCCCGGGCCGCCTCGCGGTCGATCTGGCGCGTGTCGCGAATCGGGGTCCCGGTCAGGTAGCACGGCCGGGCGCGGCTCACCCCCGTCGCCGCACCTGCGGACGGAGCGATCGCCCGCCCGAGCGCGGCGCAGGTGGCCGCGAACGAGACCGCCACGACATCGGCGAAGCGGGCCGTCGCCCGGACGCTCCGGCCCGGGATCACGTTGCCCTCCCAGAGCAGGACCGGGATGCCCAGCGGTTCGGCTGCGAGCAGGACCGGAATGGCGACATAGCCACCGGTGGTGAAGATCGCCGCCGGTCGATGGCGGGCCAGCCAGGCCGCGGCCTGCGGGACCGAAACGGCCAGCCGGACCGGGTCGAGGAGCGTGGCCAACGACCGATCGACCGTCCGGAGCGATCGGAGCAGGAGCCGGTCGAAGGGAATCCCGGCCGACCGGACGAGCCCGGCCTCGAGCCCGCGCCGGCCGCCGAGCCAGGCCAGCTCAGGCGCGTCCGGCCGCGCGCGGAGCGATCGAGCGACGGCGAGAGCCGGGTAGATATGCCCGCCCGTGCCCCCGCCCGCGATCAGCAGGCGCATCGTTCCATGTCCCACGTTCGACGGTCTCGCGCGAGACCGAGAGGAGGATGCCGACGGCGGCGAAGCTGATGATCAGCGACGAACCGCCGGCACTGATGAAGGGGAGTGTGATCCCGGTGATCGGCAGGAGCGAGACGACGACCCCGATGTTGATGAACGCCTGGATGCAGATCCAGGCCGTGATCCCGGCGGCGAGCAGGGCGCCGAACGTGTCCGGGGCGGCGAGGGCGGTCCGGACGCCGTGGTAGGCGATCACGAAGAAGAGGACGATCACGAGCCCGGCCCCGATCAGCCCGAACTCCTCGCCGATGATGGCAAAGATGAAGTCGTTGCTCGCGTTGGGCAGGAAGAGCCCGCCCGCGGAACGGCTCTCGCCCAGCCCGGCCCCGAAGACTCCACCCAGGCCGAGGGCGAGCAGGCCCTGGATCGTGTGGAACCCGCTCCCCTGGGGATCGCTCCACGGGTCGAGGAAGGCCCGCACCCGCTCGAGCTGGTAGGGCGTCCGGCTGACGATCACGAAGACCAGGGCGGCGCCCGCGGTCGCCATCGCGGTCAGGTGGCCGAGGTTCGCCCCGGCCACGAAGAAGATCGCCAGCGCCGTCAGCCCGATCACCGCGCTCGTGCCGAGATCGGGCTCCCGCAGGACCAGGAGCAGGACCGGTCCGAAGATGACCAGGAACGGGAGGGTGCCCCGGCGCAGGCTGCGCAGCCCGCTGCCACGGCGGGCGAACCAGTGGGCGAGGTAGACGACCAGGGCGAGCTTGGCGAACTCGGCCGGGTGAACCGCCGGCAGGGGCCCGAACTGGAGCCAACGGGCCGAGCCGCCGACGCGGATCCCCAACCCGGGCACGAGCACGAGCACGAGCAGGACGAGCGCGATCACATAGAGCGGCACCGAGACGAGGCGCAGGTAGCGGTAGTCGAGGCGCATCATGACGACCATCGCAACCAGTCCCAGGAGGGCCCACACGAGCTGCGGTCCGACCACCTTGAACGGGTCGTCGTAGGTCACGTAGGCCTTCATCGCCGACGAGGAGTAGACCATCAGGATGCCGATCGCGGCCAGCGCGACGACCGCGACCAGGATCGTGTAGTCGGCCTGGTGCTGCTCCCGGCGCAGGCCGGTCGGCCGCCGGCGCCGGGCGGGCGTCGTCATCGCCGCTCCCCGGCCGCACGCCGGGCGGCAAGCGCCCTCACGGCCGCCTTGAACGCTCGTCCGCGGGCCGCATAGTCGACGAACATGTCGAAGCTCGCCGCGGCGGGGCTGAGCAGGACCGTCGCCCGGCCGGCCCCGCCCCGCTCGCGGAGCAGTTCGCGGGCCAGCTCATCGGCCCGCTCGACGGCCGCCTCGAGCGTCGCCGCGCGCTCGGTCCGGGCAAGGCCGGCACGCCGGAAGAGCCCCTCGAGGGTCGGACCGCTCTCGCCGATCAGGACCGCGGCGGCCGCCCGCTCGGCCTCGACCGCGGCGAGGTCGGCCAGGTCGACGCCCTTGTCCCGGCCGCCGGCGATCAGCACGATCGGTGGTCCGAACGCCCGGAGGGCCGCCGCGACCGCGTCGGGCTGCGTCCCCTGCGAGTCGTTCACGAAGCGGACCCGGTCGATCTCGGCGACCGGCTCGAGCCGGTGCTCGACCCCACTGAAAGCGGCCGCCGCGCGCCGGATCGCGTCCGGGGCGACCCCGAACAGGAGCGCGACCCCGATCGCCGCCAGGGCATTGCTCAGGTTGTGCCGTCCGGGCAGGGCCAGCTCGCCGACCGGCATGATCCGGCCGCCCGGGCCGGTCGCCGCCTGTCCCCCGCCGGCGAGCGGGAGCCGCTCGACGCCGGCCCCGACGATCCAGTCACCGACGATCCCCAGCCCGCCCGGGATCGGGTGGGCAAGCCGATAGAGCAGCGCCGGCGCCCGGCCGAGCCCGGCGTAGGCGGCCGTGACCGGGTCGTCGGCGTTCAGAACGAGGGCGCCCTCGGGGTCGACCAGCTCGGCCAGGCGCCGCTTCGTCGCCCGGTAGGCCGCCACGCTGCCGTGGCGGTCGAGGTGATCGGCGGTCACGTTCGTGTAGACGGCCACGGTCGTGCCCCGGCTGAGGGTCGGCAGCTGCAGCTCCGAGAGCTCGATCACGACCCGCTGATCGGGCGTCAGCCCGGGCAGCCGCTCCACGAGGGGCTGGCCGATGTTGCCACCGAGGACGACCGGGTGGACCGGGTCCGCCGCCAGGAGCGCGGCCGCCAGCGACGCGGTCGTCGTCTTACCCTTCGTGCCGGTGATCCCGATCGTCGGGGCCGGGCAGAGGCGCAGGACGAGGTCCGCCTCGCTGACCAGGGCCGGCACCGCCTCGCCGGCGGCCCGGGCGGCGACGAGGGCGGCCAGCGCGGCCCGCAGCCGCGGCTCGGTCGTGGGGTAGTCGGGAGTGATGCTGGGCGAGGTCGCCACGAGCGCCGCACCGCGAAGGGCCTCGGCCGGGTCGATGTCGGGACCGGCGAGCAGGCGCACCGGTCGGCCATCGAGCCCGGCCCGGGCCTCGGCCAGCTCGTCGGCCGCTCGTCCGTCGTAGACGGTCACGACGGCGCCGGCGTCGACGAAGAAGCGGGCCAGGGCAAGCCCGCTCCGGGCGAAGCCGAGCACGCTCACCCGGCGTCCCGCCAGCACCCCGCTCCGGACGTCCTCGATCGTCAGGGCGTCGAGCTCGATCGGCGGCCCGGCGGGTCGGTCGGTCGATTGATCGGTCGGTCGGTCGGTCGGGGTCATCGTCATCAGAGCGCCCGGATCGAGGACACGAAGAGGGTGACCCCGAGCAGTCCGGCCAGGATCGCCACGATCCAGAACCGGAGGGTGATCTTCTCCTCGTTCCAGCCGCCAAGCTCGAAGTGGTGATGGAGCGGGGCCATCCGGAAGATCCGCTTCCCGCCACTCAGCTTGAAGTACCCGATCTGGATGATGTCGGACAGGGTCTCGACGACGAAGACGAGCCCGATCAGGGGCAGGACGAGGATCTGACCGGTGATCAGGGCGGTGACCGCGAGCGTCGCCCCGAGTGCCAGCGACCCCGAGTCACCCATGAACACCTCGGCCGGATGGACGTTGAACCAGAGGAAACCGAGCAGGGCGCCAATGATCAGGGCGCACAGGAGGGCCAGGTTCGGCTGCTGGGGCACGTTCAGGAGGGCGATGATCAGAAACGAGACGAAGGCGAAGATCAACGTCCCGCCGGCCAGGCCGTCGAGCCCGTCGGTGAGGTTGACCCCGTTGCTGGCGGCCACGATCGCGAAGGCGGCGAAGAAGACGTAGAGCGCCGGATCGATCGGGACCGCCCCGATGAACGGGACCGCCAGCTCGGTGATCGCGTAGGTCCGCTGGATCTGCCAGGCGGCGACGAAGGCGAACACGACCTGCCAGATCAGTTTCTGACGGACGCGGATCCCCTCCCCGGTCCGGGCATTCAGGTAGTCGTCGAAGGCACCGAGCAGGCCGACCCCGGCCAGCGCCGCGAGCGGGGCGAAGGTCGAGGCGTCGGGCCCGCCGCGCAGGAGGAAGTAGATCCCGATCACGACCAGGATCACGAGCAGGCCGCCCATCGTCGGGGTGCCGGCCTTGACGAAGTGGGTGTGCGGGCCCTCGTCGCGGATCTGCTTGCCGAAACCGAGGTAGCGCAGGAAGCGAATGTAGCCGGGCATCAGGATGACCACGATCGCGAAGGCCAGGAGCAGACCCTGGATCAGCTCGATCGTCACCCGAGCACCTCGCGCAGACGGTCGACGAGGAGATCGAGCGCGGCGCCCCGCGACCCCTTGATCAGGACGGCGTCGCCGGCCGCCAGAAGCGGGTGGAGGAGATCGAGCGCCGCCTGGCGATCGGCGACCAGGGCGATCCGAGAGGGGTGGAGGCCGGCCGCGCGCGCCCCCTGGACGATCCCGGCCGCGCCCTCGCCAACGACGACCAGCCGCTCGACCACCCCGGCCGCCGCCGCCCCGACCGCGCGATGGCCCGCCTCGTGACCATCGCCCAGCTCGAGCATCTCGCCCAGGACCGCGATCCGCCGGCCCGGCAGGGTCGCCAGGAGCTCGAGCGCAGCGAGCATCGAGCCCGGCGAGGCGTTGTAGGTGTCGTCGAGCAGGAGCACGCCGCCGGCCTCGACCAGTTCACTCCGATGGGGTGCCGTCCAGCCGTCCGCCAGCCCGGCCGCGACCTGCTCGAGGGTGAGCCCGGCCTCGAGCCCCACGGCCGCGGCGGCGAGCGCGTTGTGGACCGCGTGGCGGCCCAGGGCCGGAGTGGCCACGGCCTGGCGCATCCCGCCCTCGATCCGGAGAACGAAGCGCATCCCGGCCCGGCCGGCCGACTCGACCGACTCGGCGGTCACGTCAGCCGTGGCATCGAACCCGTACGTCCGCGTCCGGGCGACCGTCCGGGCGGCCATCCGGGCGACCCGTGGGTCATCGGCGTTGAGCACCGCCAGGCCATCGGCCGGGAGCGCCTCGACGAGCTCGCCCTTGGCCGCCTCGATCGCATCGAGGGTCCCGATCCGGGCCAGGTGGACCGCCTGGACGGAGGTCACGACCCCGATTCGGGGCCGGGCGATCCGGGCCAGGGCGGCGATCTCGCCGCCGGTGTACATCCCCATCTCGACGACGAGCGCCTCGTGCTCGGGGCCAAGCGCGAGGACCGTGAGCGGCAGGCCGATCTCGTTGTTCAGGTTGCCCTCGTTGCGCAGGGTCACCCACCGTCGGGACAGGACAGCCGCGATCGCCTCCTTGGTCGAGGTCTTGGCGATGCTCCCGGTCACCCCCACGACGAGCGGCTCGAAGCGAGCCCGCCAGGCCGCGGCCAGGGCGTGGAGGGCGGCCAGCGGCTCCGGAACCTGGACGACAGTCACGTCGCCGAGTGCGGCGAGCGCCGCGGTGCCCTCCGGAGGCCGGGAGACGAGGAGGGCCGCCGCGCCGGCCGCGACCGCCTCGGCCAGGAACCGGTGCCCGTCCGTCCGCTCGCCGGCGAGGGCCAGGAACGCGTTCCCCGGCCGAACCCGGCGCGAGTCGACCGCGACGCCACGGATCGGGCGTTGTGATTCGAGGAGCAGCCGACCGCCGGTGAGGCGGGCGACCTCGGCAGCGGCGAAGGCAGACGGCGGCACGCCCTCCCTTCGGGCCGGCCGGTGGGGGTCGGTCACAACGGCCAGTGTCGCACAGCCGCCGCTCACCGGTCGGCAGTGGTGGGCGGGGTCGGCGGCGTCGGCGGTAGGTCGAGCGTCGTGATCGCGTCGGTCGCGATCCGGCGGAAGAGCTCGAACGAGAAGACGGGCATGTCCTGATATCCGATCCGCACGACGGTCGGGCGGGCCTCGCGTATCTGGACGGCGACGACCAGCTCGGGGTCCTGGCGGCCGATGAACCCGACGAACGAGAAGTTGAAGACGTTTTGCTTCCAGTCGTTCAGCTTCGGGTCCCAGATCTGGGCGGTGCCGGTCTTCCCCCCGACGACGTAGCCGGGAACGAGCGTCCGGTCGCGGTAGAAGGGGACTTCGGTGACGACATGGCGCATCAGCCCCACGAGCTGGCGAGCGACCGCCGGTTCGATCACCTGGCCGCGCGGCGGCGGGCTCACCTCGCGGTCCCCGACGGCGGCCACGACGTGCGGCCGGACCAGTGACCCCCCGTTCACCATCGCCGAGTACGCGGTCGCCAGCTGGAGTGGAGTGACCGCGACGCCCTGGCCGAAGGCGCCGTTGGCCAGGTCGATCTGGCGCCAGCCGGTGATCGTCGGGTCGCGCACGATCCCACCCACCTCGCCGGCGAGATCGACCCCGGTCGGCTGCCCGAACCCGAGTCGGGTCCATGTGTCGTGGAGCACGACCGCCGCCGAGCGGGTGTCCTTGCCCAGCGCCATCGCGACTCGCGCCGCGCCAACGTTGCGCGAATAGGCGATCACATCCTCGAAGCGGATCCAGCCCATCGCCCGGCGGTCGGCGTCGTTGATCCGGGCCCGACCGCCGTCGAGGGCAAGCGTCCCACTGTCATTCACCTTGCTGGCCGGGGTGACGACCCCCGACGTGAGCCCGGCCACCGCGGTCAGCATCTTGAACACCGAACCCGGCTCGTAGACCTGGCTGATCACCGGGTCGATGAACCGGGCCGGGTTGCTCTTGGCGATCGAGGCGTAGTCGTTCGCGTCATACGAGGGGTAGGTCGCCTCGGCGTAGATCGCGCCGGTCCGCGGGTCGATGACCACGGCCGAGACGCTCGCCGCGCGGTCGGCGACCCAGGCGTCGAGCAGCTCCTGCTC
>JAKAHU010000138.1 GCA_021825385.1 Chloroflexota bacterium
CGACGTCTTCGAGGCAACCGCCAAGGCGATCGGCCTGACCGTCCTCGGTCATGACGCGGCCCCGGGCAAGTCGACCGATTACAAGGCCCTGGCCGCCAAGATCAAGGCCGCCGGCCCCGACCTCATCTACTACGGCGGCATCACCCAGAACAACGCCGGCCAGCTCTGGAAGGACCTCCGCGACGCGATGCCGGACGTGAAGCTCATGGGTCCGGACGGGATCTACGAGGATGCGTTCCTCCAGGCCGCCGGCTCGGCGGCCGAGGGGACGTACCTCACCTTCGGTGGCACGACCGCCGATCAGTACACCGGCGAGGCCGCGAAGTTCCGCGACGAGTACAAGGCCAAGTACGGCGGCGAGCTCGAGGTCTACACGATCTACGGCTACGAGGCGGCGAATGTCGTCCTGGCCGCGATCGAGACGGCCTCGAAGGCCGGCGCCAAGGACCCGGCCGCCCTCCGGGCGGGCGTCCTCGACGCCCTGGCGAACACGAAGGACTTCAAGGGCGTGCTCGGCACCTGGTCGTTCGACGAGAACGGGGACACGTCGCTGACGACGTTCTCCGGCACCCAGGTCAAGAACGGCAAGTTCGAGTTCGTCAAGGTCCTCGGGCAGTAACTGGCATCGCAGTGATGTGAAACCAGCCGGGGCCGGTCGCGACAGTCGCGACCGGCCCCACTGGTTCCCGGACGGCCCCACTACCCAAGCGCAACAAGGGCGACGCAGTGGACATCCTCAGCTGGATCGCGGGCATCGTCAACGGTGTCCCGATCTCTCGGCCAGTGCCTGAACGATCTCGGCGCATGCGGTGACGCGCTGAAGATCGGCTTGTTCAACGGCTTGATCATCGCGCTCATCGCGATCGGCTACACCCTCGTCTACGGCATCCTGCAGCTGATCAACTTCGCCAACGGCGACGTGTTCATGATCGGCACCCTGCTCACCTTCGTCGGCGTCAGCGCCCTCGGCCTGACCGAAGGGAGCGCGCCGGTTCTCGTCTTCATCGCGCTGCTCGGCCTCCTGGTCGTGATCATGATCGTGACGGCGGGCCTGAACGCGTCGATCGAACGACTGGCCTATCGGCCGCTGCGGAACGCGCCCACCCTGGCCACGCTCATCTCGGCGATCGGGATGTCGTTCGTGCTCCAGAACGTGGGCCAGGTGATCCTCGGCCCGGCGCCCAAGTCGCTCCCCCGGCTCCTGTCGAACGAGACCGTCTTCTCGCTCGGGGTCGTCGACTTCCGGTTCAACGAGCTGTTCGTGGCCCTGATCACGGTGCCCCTCCTGATCGCCCTGGCCTGGTTCGTCCAGAACACGCGCCAGGGCAAGGCGATGCGGGCCACGGCCCAGGATCGTGAGGCGGCCGGCCTGATGGGCATCAACGTCAACCGGACGATCTCGGTCACGTTCCTCCTGGCGGGTGCCCTGGCCGGCGGGGCCGGCCTGGTCGTCGCCCTCTTCTTCGGCCAGGCCTGGTGGTTCTTCGGGTTCCCGTTCGGCCTGCTCGCCTTCACCGCCGCCGTCCTGGGCGGAATCGGCAACCTGACCGGGGCGGCCCTGGGCGGGGTCATGCTCGGGCTCGTACGGGCCCTGAACGAGCGTTATGTCGATCCTCGCTGGACGGACGTGGTCGTGTTCAGCATCCTGATCATCGTGCTCGTCGTCCGGCCCTCGGGCATCCTGGGCGAGAAGCGGACGGAGGGCTCCTGAGATGGCCGTGATCACGAGTCCGGCCGGCGCCCGACGGGGCTTTCCGAACCCGTTCCGGGACGTCAGCGCGAACCGCCGGCAGCGGACGATCCTCATCGCCCTGCTCGCCCTGGCGATCGCCTACCCGTTCTTCTACCAGGCGATCCCGGAGGTCCTGCCCCGGCCGTCGGTGAACAACCTGATCGTGATGGTCTACTACGCGATGCTGGCCCTCGGCCTGAACATCGTCGTCGGCTTCGCCGGCCTGCTCGACCTGGGCTACGTCGCCTTCTACGTCTTCGGGGCCTACTCCACGGCCTTCCTCGCCTCGCCCATCTTCGGGCTGCACGTCTCCTGGTGGCTGGTCATCGTGGTCGCCGTCGCCGTCGCCGCGACGGCGGGGATCCTGCTCGGCGCTCCAACCCTCCGGCTCCGGGGCGACTACCTCGCGATCGTCACCCTCGGCTTCGGCGAGATCGTGCCCCAGCTCGTGCGCAACCTGGACAAGGTCAACATCAACATCCTCGGTGTCCAGGTGATCGGGCCGGACTTCAACCTGACCGGCGGACCGCTCGGGATCAACCCGATCGACGCTCCGACCCTGCCGATCCCCGGCCCCTGGGGACGGGAGCTCGTGTTCAGCAACGGCAACCCGGCCGGCTCGCTCTACCTGGCCATGGGGCTCCTGATCCTGAGCTTCTTCGTCTGCCGCCGGCTGCGGGACAGCCGGCTTGGGCGCGCCTGGATGGCGATCCGCGAGGACGAGACGGCGGCCGCCAGCATGGGCATCAACACCGTGACCACGAAGCTCCTGGCCTTCGCCCTGGGGGCGAGCTTCTCGGGCCTCGTCGGCGCGTTCGTGGGCGCCTACCAGACAGCGGTCTTTCCGGAGTCGTTCAACTTCTCGGTCTCGATCAGCATCCTGATCATGGTCATCCTGGGCGGCATGGGCAGCCTGCGCGGCGTGATCGTCGGCGCATTCGTGATGACCTACGTCAGCCAGACCCTGCTGCCCTTCCTGGGCGGGATCATCGACAACCCGATCCGCGATGTCGGCAAGGCAACCGGGATCGGCCTCCTGGAGAACTTCACCCTGGTCGCCTACAACTTCCTGATCTTCGGGGTGATCCTGGCCCTGCTGATGATCTTCCGGCCGGAGGGCCTCCTGCCGGCCGCGGCGCGCAAGGCCGAGCTCCATGGCGAGGGGGTCGCCGCGGAGGCGACATTCGGAACCGATACCTCGGTGGCCAGCGCGGCGACCGAGTTCGAGGAACAGATCGGCGCGATCGAGGAAGGGGCCATGGCCCCGGATGGCGCGCCGTCCGGGCCGTCCGGAGAGCGAAGCTCGGGAGGTGGGGCGTGATCGGCGGGACTCCCGGAACCGGCGGCACGCTCGCCGGGCCATCCGCCACGCCGGCCACCGGCGCGTCCGGGGCGACCCAGGACCTCCTTCTGGAGGCAACCAAGGTCCGCAAGCAGTTCGGTGGCCTGGTCGCCGTCCAGGACGTCGACTTCACGATCCAGCGTGGAGCGATCGTCAGCCTGATCGGGCCGAACGGCGCCGGCAAGACGACCTTCTTCAACATGATCACCGGCCTCTACCGGCCCACCTCGGGACGGATCGTGTTCAACGGCCAGGACATCACCGGCAAGAAGCCCCACGAGGTCGTCCATGCCGGCGTGGGGCGGACGTTTCAGAACATCCGCCTGTTCGGCAACATGACCGCGATCGAAAACGTCCTGGTCGGGCTGCACCACACCCTGAAGGGCACCTGGTGGCAGGCGATCATCCAGCCGCCGTCGATCCGGCGCGAGGAGGTGCGGGCGTTCGAGCGGGCCCGGGAGCTGCTCGAGATCATGGGCCTCGGCGAGCGCCAGGATGACCTGGCCCGGAACCTGCCGTATGGCGACCAGCGCCGGCTCGAGATCGCCCGGGCCCTGGCCACGAACTGTCGGCTCCTCCTGCTCGACGAACCGACCGCGGGCATGAACCCGGAGGAGACCCGCCAGCTGACCCAGTTCGTCCGCGGCCTCCGGGATCGGCTGGGCCTGACGGTTCTGCTGATCGAGCATGACATGAAGGTGGTGATGGGGATCAGCGAGCGGGTGACCGTGCTCGACCACGGCGAGAAGATCGCCGAGGGGACGCCGGACGAGGTCCGGGCGGACGTCCGGGTGATCGAAGCGTACCTCGGCCGCGGCGCGGCCGGACGAGGCTGACGATGGCGATCCTCGAGCTGCGTGACGTCCACGCCTACTACGGCAACATCCACGCCCTCAAGGGCATCAGCCTGACCGTCGAACCGGGCGAGATCGTGACCCTGATCGGGTCGAACGGAGCGGGCAAGTCGACGACGCTCAAGACGATCAGCGGACTCCTCCGGCCGCGTCATGGCGAGATCCTGTTCGAGGGCGAGCGGATCGATGGCCTGCGGGCCGACGAGGTCGTCGGTCGAGGGGTCAGTCAGTCACCCGAAGGCCGGCGGGTCTTCCCCCGGATGACCGTTCAGGAGAACCTCGAGATGGGCGCCTTCCAGCGCCACAAGGGCCCGGAGCTCGACGCCGACTTCGAGCGTGTGTTCACCCTCTTCCCGCGGCTCCTGGAGCGACGATCCCAGAAGGCGGGCACGCTCTCGGGCGGGGAACAGCAGATGCTGGCGATCGGGCGCGCGCTGATGGCCCGCCCGAAGCTGCTCCTCCTCGACGAGCCCTCGATGGGCCTCGCCCCGATCCTGGTCGAGCAGATCTTCGCGATCATCGGCGAGATCAACGGCCAGGGCACGACCGTCCTGCTGGTCGAGCAGAACGCGCTCCAGGCGCTCAGCGTCGCCCATCGCGGCTACGTGCTCCAGACCGGCTCGATCGTGCTCGCCGGCTCGGCCAGCACGCTGCGCGAGGACCCAACCGTGCGCAAGGCCTACCTCGGCGAGAGCTGAACCGGCCGGCGGCTGGCCCCCGCCGGCCGCCGTCTACAGGATCTTCGACAGGAACGCCTTCGTGCGCTCGTGGGTCGGGCTGGTGAAGAAGTGCTCGGGCGTTCCTTCCTCGATGATCTGGCCGTCGTCCATCATCACCACCCGGTCGGCGACCTCCCGGGCAAAGCCCATCTCGTGGGTGACGACGATCATCGTCATCCCTTCCCGGGCAAGCTCCTTCATCACCTCGAGCACCTCGCCGATCATCTCCGGGTCGAGCGCGCTCGTCGGTTCGTCGAACAGCATCAGGGCCGGCTTCATCGCCAGGGCCCGGGCGATCGCCACTCGCTGCTGCTGACCGCCCGAGAGCTGGGCCGGGTAGGCGTTCTCCTTGGCCGACAGGCCGACCCGGGCCAGGAGGGCCCGGCCGGTTTCGATCGCCTCGGCCTCGGGCACGCCGCGGACGCGGATCGGCGCCTCGATGATGTTGCCCAGCGCGGTCATGTGCGGGAACAGGTTGAAGCGCTGGAAGACCATCCCGATCTCCTGGCGCTGTCGGGCGATGTTCTGCTCGCGGTCCTCGACCAACCTGCCGTTCACCTCGCGGTAGCCGATCAGGTGTCCGTTCACGAAGATCCGCCCCTGCTGGATCTTCTCGAGGTGGTTGATGCACCGGATGAAGGTCGTCTTGCCCGACCCAGAGGCCCCGATGATCACGACCACCTCCTGGCGGCGGACGGTCATCGAGACGCCCTTGAGGACATGAAGCCGGCCGAACCACTTGTGAACGTCGGTCGCCTCGACCACGACGTCGGTCGGGGGACGCGGCACACCGCCGATCGCACCCAGGATGTCGTGCGAGAGCTGGGCTCGGACACTCACCGCGTGCTCCCCAGGTCCTGTCGCGGGCTCGACAGGCCGAGCATCCGGCTCCACAGGCCGGGCTGCTCGATCCGGTTCGTGCCCGCCCCAAGTCGCCGTTCGATCTGGCCCTGAACCGTGCTCCAGATCGTGGTCAGAGCGAGGTAGTAGAGGGCGACCCCGAAGTAGGCCTCGAACGTCTTGAACGTGGAGGAGTTCGCCGCCTGGGCGACTCGGAACATCTCCTCGACCGCGATGATGCTCATCAGCGAGGTCGTCTTGAGCATGTTGTTGAACTCGTTGCCCAGGGGCGGGACGATCACCCGGAGCGCCTGGGGGAGAACGATCCGGCTCATCGTCAGGCGGTACGTCATCCCCAGCGACTTGGCCGCCTCGGTCTGGCCCGGATCCACGGACATGATCCCGGCCCGCACGATCTCGCTCATGTAGGCGCCCTCGTTGATCGAGAGGGCAACGATCCCGGCCAGGACCGCGCCGCGCAGGCTGACGAAGCCGAAGATGACGTCACGCGGAAAGAGGTCGACCCCGCCCAGCAGGTAGGGCGTGCCGAAGTAGACGATGAACATCTGGACCAGGAGCGGCGTGCCCCGGAAGAACCAGACGTAGGCCCCGCTGATCGCCCGCAGGATCGGATTGCGGGACATCCCCGCCAGCGCGGAGAGCGTGCCCAGGATGACGCCTGCGGCCTGGGCGATGATCGAGGCGTAGATCGTGATTGCCAGCCCGCCGATCAGGGCCGGCGAGGGCTGGAAGACGAACTTCAGGAAGAAGTCCAGGTCGAACTGGATCGCCGCCAAGAGGGCGTCGGGCTGCACGTCGGGCTCGGGCTAGCAAACCGCCGGGCGAGAGTGAGCTCGCCCGGCGCTGCTCATTCGGGCCTGGGCTACTTGAGGAGGACGACGGCGTTCGTCATCCCCCACTTGTCGATGATCGACTTCATCGTGCCGTCGGCGTACATCGCGTCGATCGCGGCCTGGACGGCGTTCTTGAGCTCGGTGTCCTCCTTGCGCACGGCGATCCCGATCGGAAGCGGATCGATCGGCGTGCCGCCGACCTCGAACTTACCCTTGTTCTCCGGCTTTGCCGCGTAGTACGCGGCGACCGGTGAGTCGCCCGAGTAGGCGTCGACCCGGCCCAGGGCGAGCTGCTGGAAGGCGTCCGTGTCGGCCTGGAAGGTCTGGATGTCGATCGTCGGCTTGCCGGCCGCCTTGAGCTCCGCATTCTTGGCGTCGAGGGCGTCCTTGTTCGTCGTGCCCAGCTGGACGGCGACCGCCTTGCCCGACAGGTCGTCGAGGGTGCGGATCCCCTTCGGGTTGCCGGCCGGCACGAGCAGGCCCTGGCCGACCTTCAGGTAGTCGACGAAGTCGACCTGCTTCTTGCGCTCGTCGGTCGAGTTCATGCCGCTGATGATCAGGTCGCACTTCTTGGCCTGGAGGGCGGGGATGATCCCGTCGAAGCCGGTGTTGTCGATCTGGGTCCCGACGCCCATCCGCTTGCCGATCTCGGTGGCGATGTCGATATCCGAACCCTGGGCGGTCGTGCCGTCCGCGGCGTAAAACTCCTCCGGCGGATACGAGACGTCGACGCACCAGACGATCTTGCCGGCCGCCGCGATCGCCGCGGGCGGGGTGATCAGACTGGCGGCAGGCGCAGACGCCGGCGCCGAGGCCGACGGTGCCGCGGCCCCGCTGCAGGCCGACACGAGAAACAGGACCGCGCCGGCCAGGCCCACGGTCCGATGGCGTAGCGAGAGCATGAGGACTCCTCCACTGACAGTGCGCTGGGTCGCGTCCGACGCGCCCTCAGGCCGCGGTCCGCGACCGATCCGATCCGGCATCCGGTTCCGGGTCACCGTGCCGGGGACGGCACGGCCGGTCGACCCCGTGGTCACAGACTCGGCCGGCGGAACGTCCGCACAGCCTACTCCTGGCGCGCCCCATCCGCCAGAACCTGGCGGCGGGGCGTGCTCACCTCCGTTCGGGCTCCCGGGCGATCTCGTAGACCGCCCGGGCCAGGCCGGCGAGGCCAAGTCCGGCCACCCACATCCCCGGGGCCAGGTCGGGCCGGAAACCATCGAGCGGCAGATTGGCCGTCACCAGGTTGAGTGCGCTGAGGGCGATCCCCGCCCCGCCCGCCAGCAGGAGCAGCAGGTACGAGAGCCATCGGTCGACCCCGACCGGCCGGTCGCCGGCCGCGTAGGGCAGGGCGACCAGGGCGAGCACCGCCAGGGCGACCAGGAACACGAGCAGCCCGGCCAGGTCGTCGAAGGCATTGACCGAGCGGGCGGGGATCTGCCCAGCCGCGCCGCCGGCGGTGTACCAGGGGAGCAGGCTGCCGACGACGATCACGAGGGCCGAGACGACGGCCAGGCTGCGGCCGCGACCGAGGGGCCGGCGGTGCATCGGCTAGCCCGAATAGACCTCGGGGCGCAGGACGCCCACGAAGCGCAGGTTCCGGTACAGCTCGCCGTAATCGAGGCCGTAGCCAACGACGAAGCGGTCTGGGATCGTGAAGCCGATGTAGTCGACCGGGATCTCGACCAGCCGGCGGGCCGGCTTGTCGAGCAGGGTGCAGATCCGGAGCGAAGCCGGGTTCTTGCCCCGCAGGTAGCGCAGCAGGTAGTTGAGCGTCAGGCCGGTGTCGATGATGTCCTCGACCAGGAGGACGTCCGAGCCCTCGATGCTCGAGCTGAGGTCCTTGAGGATCCGGACGAGCCCCGAGGACTCGGTCGTGATCCCGCCGTACGAGGAGACCTCCATGAGGTCGATCCGGACCGGGATCGTGATGCTGCGCATCAGGTCGGCCATGAACGGAAGCGAGCCCTTGAGGACGCTGACGAGCGTCAGCTGCCGTCCGGCGTAGTCGTCGCTGATCTGCCGTCCCAGCTCGAGGACCTTGGCCCGGATCTCGTCCTCACTGAGCAGGACCTCGGCGACATCGGCTTCCATGTCGACGCTCGTCATCGCTTCCTCATCGCTTCCTCATCGGTTCGGGACTGCCGATCGGTCCCGGGCTGACCCGTGGCTGCCCGGACGAGGTCGGCGGGGCGGCGCTGCCGGCCGTGGCGGCAATCCGTCGACGGCGGCGCTCGTGCCGGGACCGGTGCGGCGTGGCGCCGGGTGCCCCGGCACGATGACCATCCTCGGCCACGGGCACGGCCACCGCCGCGCCCACGTCGGCCGCCGCGCCCGTGGCCGCCGTCCCTGCGGCCGGGGCTCCGCCCCCCTTCGCGACTGCTCCGGTGGCCCGGGCCGCCCCCTGGGTCGGGCTCGCCGCCTGTTCGCGGACTCGCCCCGGAACCACCTGGCCGGGGGCGCCCGACAGCGCGTCGGCCAAACCGAGCTTGCCGTACTTGAGCATCAGGGCCCGGAAATCACGGGCATAGAAGAGCTTGATCCGAATCCCCGGGTAGAGCTCGCGCAGCCGCCGGAGCTTGCGGTTCTTCTTGCGCACGAGGCGCTGGCGGAGCGTCGTCAGCTCGACATAGAGGTCGAGGTCGGGCAGGTAGAAGTCGGGCGAGAAGCTCTCGAGCACGTCGCCCTCGAGGTTCCACAGAATCGGGAACGTGTGGGGCTCGTACTCCCAGCGGACCGCGTAGAAGTCGAGGATGCGGGCCAGCTCGGCCTCGCTTTCGTGGGCGAACAGGGGGCGCACGGCCGGCGATGCCGAGATGACCGCGGACGGGGGATCGAGCGAGAGCCTGTTCACCCTGTCCGGCGCCCGGGCCCCGCCGAGGGCCCCTCCCCCATCGACCCGCCGGCGGCACCGCAGTTCACCCCAGCGGAGGCGGCACGGCCGACCCCCGTGCGACATGATCGCTGGCGGACGCGGTGATCCATCGCCCTCAGTCTACCCGGTCCCGGACCGGACCGGTGCCGGTCGGGTCGGGATACTTGTCCACCGATACCCCCCGGGGGTATCATGTCGTCACCGCCATCGAACGCCGAACGCGCTCGGAGGGCGGCGGAACACGAGGAACGGATGGCGACCGAGAGGCGGGACAACCTGGATCCACCGGCCGGCAGGTCGGCTACGGCCGCGACGCGACCGTTGGCGCCGGTCGGGGACGCGCACGCTGACCACTTCCGCCACTCCTACTCGAAGGACAAGGCGCAGCTCGTCCGCCGCCTGAGCCGGATCGAGGGCCAGGTCCGGGGGATCGCGCGGATGATCGAACGCGATGAGTACT
>JAKAHU010000139.1 GCA_021825385.1 Chloroflexota bacterium
GCGGCAGGAAGTCCCTGAGGAGCAGACCCGGCAGGAGGATGTCCGGTCTCGCGCGCACGTTCCCGCTGGCGACATCCACAAGCCGAGACCAAAGTCAGGGGGCTCCCGGCGTCGTGGGCGCGACGGCGGGCCGTCTGCCCATTCTGGGTCGCCAGGTCGCCCGACTCGGCGTGTCAGGTCGTCGTCCACGTGAGCAAGCGGGCCCATCGGGCTCCGAACCGCGCGGCCGTTCGAGGCCGGCAGATGCGATCACGTGTCGCTGCCCCCCTCGACGTCACTCACTGGGCCACCGTCTCACTCAGCGGCGCGTTGCTGCAGAAGCTCGCGGGCCCCTCCCCACTGCCGGGGGCCTAGCGCGTGGACGTGGCGGGCGACGGGGCGGGGATCCCTTGGTCTCGGGGCAGGCGGGAATCACCGACCGTCCTTGACGGGTGGCGAGGGCCGCCCGATCCGGCACGTAGGGCCCACTTGACAGGCCGACTAGTGTATCTCCATGCCCGAATCGATTGCAGAAACCGATATCAGAGCCGCGGGCAAGGCGCCCACCATCCACGATGTGGCGGCGAAGGCGAGGGTGTCGGCGGCGACCGTGTCGCGCTACCTGAACGGCGGGCGGGTCCGACAGGGCGAGGCGATTGCCAAGGCCATCGAGGAGTTGGCTTTTCACCCGAGCGCGTTGGCGAGAAGCCTCAAGTCCGGAACCACGCGGGCGATCGGCGTTGTCGTGCCGGACATCACCAACCCGTACTTCGCGGCCGTGGTCAAAGGAATTGAGTCCGTCACCCGGGACGACGACTACGACCTCCTCCTGTGCAACACCGACGAGAGTGTTGACCGCGAGCGCCGGGTCGTCGCGACGCTGATCGCGAAGAAGGTCGATGGCCTGCTCATGGCCCCCGCGACAGAGCACGGTGAGCCGCCGAGCTATCTCCTCTCGACCGGCGTGCCGACGGTCTTCATCGATCGCCAACTTGCAGAGGGAGCCTTCGACTGCATCTTGGTCGACAACCTTGGGGGTGCCGCCCAAGCCGCAGCTCACCTTGCGGCCCTGGGCCACAGGCGGATTGGGATGATCAGCGGGTCGCTCGAGACGACACCTGGCCGGGAGCGATACGAGGGCTTCGTCGAGGGCCTGCACGGCGCCGGGCTTGAACTGAGCGACCTCTACACGGAGTTCTCCGATTTCCGCGCCGGCGGCGGATACCAATCGATGCTCCGGCTCCTTGCGGCACGGCCGCAGCCCACGGCCGTCTTCGTCGCCAACAACCTCATGGCCATGGGGGCGCTTCGTGCGATCCACGACCTGGGCCTCCGGATACCGGAGCATGTGTCGTTCCTCAGCTTCGACAAGCTGGACCTCGGCGAGCTCCTGAACCCGCCGCTCACGTTCATCGACCGACCGGCTGAGGAGCAGGGCATCCTCGCGATGCGCCTTCTCCTCAGCCGAATGGAGCGTCGCGAGATGGGGTCGCCTCGAACCATCCGAATGGAGGTGAAGCTCATTGAGGGCGCCTCCTGCGCGCCGCCGCATCCCTAGCCCCTGATGCGCGCGGGCAGGATTGCTGCTCGCCCGTTTTGACTGAGCGCTGGACCAGGGAGGCGGGTCCGCGAGGAAGGAGCGCAACACTCGAAGGAGAACGTCGACACCCCAGTCATGGGGTTAATGGGTCCAGCCGACGGTGCACGGGGCGGTCAAAGGCTCGCGCGTCGCGCCTGCGGCAGGGCGCCACGCGACTTTAGAGGAGGACAGAGAATGGCCCACTCCGGACGCAACCGGGCCGCCGTCGGCCTGATCGCCATTGCCCTTGGTGTGACTGCCTGTGGTGGATCAACGGGTCCGTCGGCATCGACCGCCGCAAGCGCGTCAGCACCGCCGGCGGCCGCAAGCGCGTCTGCGCCGGCTGCGGCCGCGCCCAAGACGCTCGATGTGGTCAAGTGGGATTCGCCGCCGAGCTTCGGCAACGTCACGATCAACGTGGTCGGCGATGCCGGGCAGAATCTCCTGCCCTACCAGTTCTGGAAGGACGACTTCGCGAAGGCCGGCATCACGACCAAGGTCACTGAAGTGCCCTTTGACGGCGTCTACGAGAAGCTCAAGACCGAGTTCGTGGCCGGGACCGGTGCGTTCGACGTCGTGACCTTCTACCCCTCCTACATCGGGGACTTCGCCAGCAACGGCTATCTCGAGCCGCTCGACTCCTACATGGCCAAGCAGCCGGCGGCCGTCTGGGATCCCAATCAGCAGGACGTTCTTCCCGTCTACAGGGAGCTGTACGACAAGTGGGCGGGCAAGACCTACGCGCTGACGATCGACGGCGACGCTCACGTCATGGTCTATCGCAACGATCTGTTCACCAATCCAGACGAGCAGGCCGCCTACAAGGCCAAGTACGGGACACAGCTCAAGCCGCCGGAGACGTGGGCCGACTGGCTCCAGGTCGGGGCCTTCTTCACGCGCAAGTCGGGCGAGAAGCTCGCTGGCCAGACACTGGATCATGACTTCTACGGGTCCGCCGAATTCGCGAAGCGCGGATTCAGCTACGCATGGTTCGTCGATCGCTGGTCAAGCAGCGGGCAGCTCTACTTCGACAACAAGATGACCCCACAGATCAATACCCCCGAGGCGGTCGCGGCACTCCAGAACTTCGTCGACAGCCTCAAGAGCGCGCCGCCCGACGTCCGCGCCTATGGATACGATGAGCTCAAGGACGCGCTGATCAAAGGCAACGTCGCGATGGTCGTGCAGTGGACGGACGTCCCCAAGAAGGGTGCCGATCCCAGCGTGTCGTCTGTTGTCGGCAAGCTCGCCGTCGGGCGAGTCCCGGGTACCAACGTCGGCGGACAGGTGATCCATCGAGGCGCGATGCCAGTGGGACGAGTCGTGGCCGTCGCCGCCGACTCAAAGAACAAGGATGCCGCCTATTGGGTGGCCAAGCACGTCGCCTACGACCGCAGCCTCGAGGACGTGTCAACCCCCTTGACAGGTCTCGACCCGTACCGGACCAGTCAGCTCGGGCACCCCGAGGCATACACCATGTTCGCAGACAAGGCCGGGGCTCAGACCTATCTCGATGGGCTCAAGATCGCCCTGGCCGACGGGTTCCCGGAGATCCTGATCCCGGGAGCCGCACAGTACGACGATATCCTCGACCTCCACGTCAGCAAGGCCCTGGCCGGCGAAGAGACACCGCAGGTGGCACTCGACACGGTCGCCGCCGAATGGAACAAGATCACCGACAACCTCGGACGCGACAAGCAGACGCAGTTGTGGCTCTCCGCGCTCGCAGGGTACCGGTCCCTCGGCCTGATCAAGTAAGGCGACACACGGAGGGGAGGTGCGGATTCCCGTGCCTCCCCTTCCGGAGGATTGACGGCAAACGATGGCTGCGCTCACGTCACGCAGACGGCTTCCACGCCTCGGCAAGGCGAGTCCGATCCGGCCCCGCTACCTGCCAACTCTGCTCGTCCTGCCGGCATTCGTCGTCCTGCTGGCGATCACAATCTTCCCGCTGCTGTTCACGGCGACCCTGACTGTGCTCTCCTGGGAGCTGACGACGAATGCCCCGGCGCGGTTCGTCGCCCTCGGCAACTTCGCGACGGTCCTCTTCGAGGACTCGCGATTCTGGAACGCGATGCGCAACACTGCCGTGCTTGTCGTCGTCGGGGTGGGCCTGCAGGTGATCTTGGGCACGGGCCTGGCGCTGCTCGTCAACCGAGTCCGCCGCGGTCGAACGCTGATCGTCTCGCTGCTCCTGATCCCGGTCATGATCGCACCCGTCGTCGCCGGCTTCCAGTTTCGGATGATCTACAACGACCAGTCCGGGCCGCTCAACTACCTGATCGGCCTGCTGACCGGCGGGCTGTGGCACGGTACCGCGTGGCTCGCCGACCCATCGGTCGCGCTCATCTCGATCCTCCTCGCGGATGTCTGGCAGTGGACGCCGTTCATGATCCTGATCGTCCTGGCTGGGCTCCAGGCCATCCCTGAGGAGATCCACGAGGCGGCCCTGGTTGATGGCGCCACGCCACGGCAGCAGGCGACGCATATCACCCTGCCCCTGATCGTGCCGGTGATCGTGATCGGCATCCTGGTACGGATGATGGACACGTTCAAGCTCTTCGACATCGTCTATCAGCTCACCGCTGGCGGACCAGGCAGCACCACGGAAACGATCGCGTACTACACGTACCTGCAGGGCTTCAAGTACTTCAGCCTCGGCTACACCGCCGCGATGGCCTTCATCCAGCTGGCGGTCATCACGATCGTCGCCCGGGTGTTCCTCGGCTACCAGAAACGCACGCAGAATCGAGGCTCCCTGTGAGCGGTGTGCGACGCGTCGTGCCCGGCGCGCTCATCATGATCGCCCTGCTGTTCTTCCTCTTCCCCGTCGTCTGGATGGTCCTCACGTCGTTCAAGACGCAGACGGAGTACTTCGCTAACCCTCCCCTCTTCCTCCCGCACAGCTTCGATCTGAAGAACTATGTGAATGCCTTGGCGTTCCCGCCGGATGGCCGAGGCGGATTGCAGGGACTGCGCGACAGCCTGATCATCGCCATCGGCTCTACCGCGGCCTCGGTGGTCATCGGGTCCCTTGCCGCGTACGGCTTCGCACGATTCCGGACCGGGGGCGAGAACCTCTCGTTCTGGGTGCTCTCGACCCGGATGTTCCCGCCGGTGGCATCCGCGCTCCCGCTATTCCTCCTGTTCCGCCAGATCCACCTCCTCGATACGCACATGGCTCTCATCATTGCCAACACGGTGTTCAACCTCCCCTTCGTTATCTGGCTCATGAAGGGCTTCTTCGAGGACCTGCCAATGGACCTCGAGGAGGCGGCCCTGATTGATGGGTGTTCGCACTTCGGCGCCCTCCGTCGCATCGTGCTGCCGCTCGTGACGCCCGGGCTGGTCGCCACCGGTCTCTTCTCATTCATCTTCAGTTGGAATGAGTTCATGTTCGCCCTATTGCTCACCCGCAACGAGGTCAGGACCCTGACGGTCATCGTGCCCAGCCTTGTCGGCGGACACGAGATCCTGTGGGGCGAGGTCGCCGCGGTGGGCACGATCGCAATCATCCCCGGCATCGTCCTGGCGACCGTGCTGCAGCGTTACCTGGTCCGCGGGCTCACCCTGGGCGCCGTCAAGTCATAGCTCGCAACTGCGGAGGTTCGTGGTGATCAAGTTGATTGCCCTGCTCAAGCGCAAGCCCGGCATCAGCCGCGAGGAGTTCGCGCGCCGCTGGGTCGAGGATCACACCCGCATCTCATCGCGTCTGCCGGGCCTCGCGAGCTATCGGATCAACATATCGTCGGAGCGACAGCCAGTTGGCGTGGGCGAGGAGCCGCTGTACGACGGGACCGCAGAGATGTGGTGGGAAAGCATCGAGGCAATGGAAGCCGCGTTCGACACGGAAGTCGGTCGGCTGGCCGGTGCGGATGCCGACGAGTTCGCCGAGGTGCGCATCCACCTGTACACGGACGAGCATGTCATTGCCGTGGAGGCCGTACCTTGAGCGACGAGCGATCCCATCAGGCAACGATCTGCGTCGTCGGCAGCTCGAACATCGACCTGATCTCCCGGGTGCCCCGCCTCCCCCGTCTGGGCGAAACCCTGATCGGTCGTTCCTTCCACATGGGCTACGGCGGCAAGGGGGCCAACCAGGCAGTCATGGCTGCTAGGCTCGGAGCGCGAGTCACCATGGTGACGCGGGTCGGGCGTGACGTCTTCGGCGAGGGGACGCTGAAGAACTACAACGATCAAGGGATCGACACCCGGCACGTTGCCTTTGACGACGAGCGATCGTCGGGCGTCGCGCCCATCTTTGTCGATGAACACGCTGACAACTTCATCGTCATCATTCCGGGCGCCAACGCGGGCCTCACACCGGGCGACGCACTCGCCGCGCGGGGTGCGATTCTCGCCGCGGATGTTCTCTGCTGTCAGCTCGAGATCCCGGTCGAGACGACGCTCGAAGCCTTCCGAATCGCCCGAGCTGGGGGTGTGCGCACCATCCTCAACCCGGCACCAGCGATGCCCCTCCCTGATGAGCTGCTGAGTCTGACCGACATCTGCATCCCAAACGAGGTGGAGATCCAGCAGCTCACGGGACTCGAATGCGCCACCTTGCAGCAGGCGGAGGAGGCCGCTCGCGAACTGCTAGGCCGCGGACCGGCAGCGGTCGTGCTAACGCTCGGCGACCGCGGGGCATTGGTGGTCGATGCCGAGGGTGCCCACCACGTCTCCGCAATGAAGGTCGAGGCAATCGATCCGACCGGAGCTGGTGACGCATTCGTGGGCAGCCTGGCCGTCTTCATCGCTGAAGGCTGCGACCTCCGCCAGGCCACGGATCGAGCCGTCCGGATCGCCTCCCTCACCGTGACGAGGATTGGCACGCAGATCTCATTCCCCGATCGAAGCCAGGCAGACGCCTTCCTAGCCGAACAAGGACGATCCGCAACCCGCTAGACCCAAGTCCGCCGGCCGCCCTGGTGAGCCCAAGCCAGCAGAGGGCGGGAGGGAGCGGGGAGCAGCCGTGGCTGGAACCTCGTGCCTCGAGCTGCCACGAGGGGCGCGGTGTCGGTGTCGATCCTCTCACCCTGGCTGGCCGCACCTCGTACGCCATCGCTCCCACGTCAACCCGCACTGCTCGGCGATGCGTCGCGACGAGACGGTCTCCGCCTACCGCTGCCCGGCCCCACGATCCTGCCTGGCCCGGCCCCACGATCCTGCCCTACCCCGGCCCCACGATCCTGCCCTGCCCGGCCCCACGATCCTGCCCTGCCCCAGGCCGTTGACCTAGCCCAAGCCGTTGACCTCGTCTGCCTCTCCACGACTTCCCGCCACATCCGGGATCGCGACGGCCACTTCGCGCAGCTCCGCGGGCAGCTCGCGGCATGGGCCGAGTCGCCACTCCCGGGGCCGGGCCAGGCGTCCCGACCGGCTGGTTCGGCCATGCGACGCCGGCCGACGCAGTGCGGGCGATCATGGGCGGAGCGGATGCCGGCTGGTCGAGCGGCTCGGCCTGGCCGTGTCGGGCGTCGACAGCTTTACGTGTTCGGGACCGAAGGCTGATCCTCCTGCGCCCGGGAATCAACAAGAGAGCAGGCCGGGGAGACGGCCTGCTCTCTCAACAAGGAGCGGAGCGGCGAGGGCTGTCAGCCGAGGAGGGTGAGGACAGCGGCCAGGCGCGGGTGGGCGGTCACGATGCGGACTCGGGCGACCGCGGAGCGGAGGCTCCAGACCTCGCCCGCCGCGGCGTAGGCGACGAACAGGGCGACTGGGCCGTTGACCCCGCAGAAGGTCCTGGCACGGTGGCCCCCTGCTTCAGGCCCCACGACCCGCGAGCCTCGCGAGGGCTCGCGGATGGCCACGCGCGCGGGCGGCGGGCGGCGAGTGCCCTCGCCCCGCGACGTGAGTCATGCCAGACTCGCATGGGCGAGGGCCGCGCACGGGGCCCCCGCAGAAACCCGAACCGGGCCGGCGGCCACGCTCGAGAGGGGCCGCGACGAGTCTGGAGTGACTCGCGGCCGATTCGCGGGCGGTGGGGGCCCTCGAAGAACGACTTGGCGAACGCCACGGCCGCCTTGTTGACACGCAGCTTGTCCGGGTCGGCGACGCCGCCCGGCAGCACCAGGCCGTCGAACGCATCGGGGCTCGCCATCTCGACGGTGCTCGTCACGGGGAAGGTGTTGGCCTTGTCCATACCGTCCACGCCCTGGATGGCACACGGCCTGATCGAGAATAGCTCGACACTGGCGCCGACCTGCTCTGCCGCATCGCACGGCTTCTGAAGCTCGGTCGCCTCGACACCGTCCGTCGCGAGGACTGCGATCCGCTTGCCCCTGAGCTCATGGGCTATCTCGGCACCTCCGATCGGCCCCGCGCACGGCGGGGCGAGAACCTCTCCTGGGGCGTATCCGGTAGACGTCCTGTCCGGGGTCAGGGGCCACAACGGGTGGCGGGGTGGGCTTGCGGTCTTGTTTCAGGTGCGGCGCTGCGCGAACCGCGCTTCGTCAGGTTTGGAGCGGTGCCAGGTCGCGGTCTTGGCCCGCCTGCCCGATGATGGACCTAGGGCTGCCGTGTGGGCGGACAGCCACCGGGGCGACCAAGGCCCGCCTGAGGAGGAGCCACCGTGACCTACTCGATCGTCGCCCGCGATTCGGCGACCGGCGACCTCGGCGTCGCGGTCCAGTCGCGGTTCCTCGCTGTCGGTTCCGTGGTGCCCTGGGCGCGCGCGGGCGTCGGCGCCATCGCGACCCAGTCCTTCGCCAACGTCGCCTATGGCCCGGACGGCCTGGCGCTTCTCGCCGGCGGGGCAGACGCCGAGGCGGCCGTCGCGCGCCTCACCGAGTCAGACGGGCTGCGAGGGCAGCGCCAGCTGGGCATCGTGGACGCGAGCGGGCGTTCGGCCAGCTACACCGGCCGTTCGTGCTTCGCCTGGGCGGGGGGCCGCACGGGCCCGAACTACGCAGCACAGGGGAACATCCTCGCGGGGGCGGCCGTGGTCGACGCGCTGGCGGAGACGTTCGAGAGCGGGGGCCTCCCCTTCCCGGAGCTCCTGGTGGCGTGCCTCGTGGCCGCGGACGCGCAGGGCGGCGACCGGCGCGGGCGGGAATCAGCCGCGCTGCTCATCGTGCGCGAGCGCGGCGGGTACGGCGGCGGCAATGACCGCTGGATCGACCTCCGCGTGGACGACCACGAGGACCCGATCGGCGAGCTCGCCCGACTGCTCGACCTCACGCACCTGTACCTCGAGCGGCCGTCGCCGGACGAGCTGGTCCCGCTGGACGGGAGCCTCGCAACGGAGATGCGCGGGCGCCTCCGGCGCCTCGGCTGGGATCCGACCACGGTGGGCGAGCCGGTCTACGCGCCGATGTGGCCCGACGAGGCCGGGGCGGGCGTCGATGACGACGAGCAGCGCCCGAGCGTGGGCGAGCCGAGGCCCCTCCCGGAGGGCTGGGACGCGGCCTGGCAGGAGCGCCTGCTGGCCTGGATGAGCGTGGAGAACCTCGAGGAGCGGACGGCCGCGGCGGGCTGGATCGACCCGCGAGTGCTCGAGTGCCTGCGCACCGCGGCGTCGAAGGACCCGCCGGACACCGGGGGCTGACGCCAGCCGCGTTGCGCGTCGGCGCGTCGCCGCGTCGCGCCAGGCTGCAACGACGCACGCACGTTGGCGAGGCCGTCTGCCGAGCAGAGCGGGATCGAGTAGCGTTGCCGCGTGACTCGAGAGGTCGAGGACCTGAACCGCCGCCTGCTGCGCGCCCGCGACGCGATGGACCGCGCCTACGCCGAGCCGCTCGACATCCGCGCCGTAGCCGCGGTGGCCTGCCTGTCGGACGCCCATTTCATCCGCAGCTACCGGGCCTGCTTCGGCGAGACACCGCACCGCTACCTGCAGCGGCGGCGGGTCGAGCGGGCGATGTTCCTGCTGCGCGAGACCGACCGGAGCATCACTGACGTCTGCCTCGACGTGGGGTTCGGCAGTCTCGGGACTTTCAGTCGCACCTTCCGCGAGATCGTCGGCGAGACGCCGTCTGCGTACCGCGACGGCCACGACCCGAT
The DNA here is from genome assembly GCA_021825385.1 of Chloroflexota bacterium. Classification (GTDB taxonomy): domain Bacteria; phylum Chloroflexota; class Limnocylindria; order Limnocylindrales; family CSP1-4; genus JAKAHU01. The sequence goes on from JAKAHU010000139.1 coordinate 9,560, forward strand.
CGACGCGCCGCACTGCTTCCAGATGGCGGCGGCTCGGCCGCGGATCGCGGCCGGTGCATCAGCCCGGCGATCGAGCAGTTTCGGAGAAGCCAGGACCGAGGCCGCTCCAGATC
>JAKAHU010000140.1 GCA_021825385.1 Chloroflexota bacterium
CGCCCCCCGCCGACTTCGCCGAGATCGCGCCCGAGCTCGGCCCCGAGCCCGGCGACATCGTCATCACCAAGCGCCAGTGGGGCGCCTTCTACGGCACCGAGCTGGACCTCCAGCTGCGCCGTCGCGGGATCGACACCATCATCCTCGGCGGCATCAGCACCGACATCGGCGTCGAGTCCACCGCCCGCGACGCCTACGAGCGCGGCTACGCCCAGGTGTTCGCGCTCGGCGCGATGGCGGCCCGCTCGGCCACCGGCCACGCCCATGCCGTGGACGAGATGATGCCCAGGATGGGTCGCGTGCGGCCCGTGGACGAGATCGTCGAGGCCGTGCGCCGCGGGCGGGGGTCGGCCTGAGTCGCGAGCAGCCACGAGAGCGAGAGAGCTGCGCGCCGGAGGTCCCGGGGGCGGCCTCGCGCCTGCGGCGCGCCCCCGCTAGTCGTCGTCACCGCCCGACGATCGGCCGCAGGTGATCGTCCCGACCGCCGTCAGATAGCCGTTGGCGGCGGTCCCGGTGAAGGTCGAGGCGGACGTGCCGGTGCGGGCGAACGGGCTGAGCGTAACGGTGAACGCGAACGGCGGGTAGCCGTCAGACCGCGTCGCGGTCATCAGGCTCACGACGCCGGCGCTCGTCACCCTGCCGCTCGCGAACACGTTTCACCGTGCCGCAGATGCGCACGCGCCGCCGGGGCGCCGACGGTGATCGTGTGCCACGAGCCGCTCACCGCCTGGTGGCAGAGCGTCACCTTGGTGGCATGCCCCCAGTTCCCGCCGGGGCCGTGTGCCGACACGACCGAGGGCAGGACGGCGACGAGGAGTGCCGCGACAGCCGCGGCGCGACTGGGGCGCGAGGACCGCGCAGTTCAGATCCCGGTCGGCAGCAGGCCACCGGCCGGACGCACCCGCGCAATTGCCCCTTGCCCTCACCGGGCCTCAGGCGTCAGCGAGCCGAGGTGCCCACTCGACCTCGACGATCGTCCCGCCGCGCGGGTCGGGACGCACCGTGAGCGTCGCACCGGCCGCGCGCGCCCGCTCGCGCATCCCGACCACGCCCATTTTGCCCGACGCGAGCAGACCGGCCGTGGGGGGGATCGTCCCGACACCGTGGCCGTTGTCGCGCACGCGCAGCGCGACATGAGACGAGTCGAAGGTCAGGCGCACGTCAACCATGCTCGCGCCCGCGTGCCGTTCCACGTTGTGGAGCGCCTCCTGGGTGACCCGCAGCAGCATCAGCTCGACCTCGGGCGGTAACGGCCGAGATGGGCCGGCCTGGTGGAACCGGACCCGGGTCCCCGCGCGGCGGCTGAACGCCGAGGCCTCCGACCTGAGGGCCGGAACGAGCCCAAGGTCGTCGAGGATCGGCGGCCGAAGCGCGCGGGTGATCCGCCGCAACTCGTCCGCCGTCCCATCGATGATCCGCCGCGAGGCCTCGATCGTCGCCGGCATCTCGGCCGGCGACGACCGGTCGGCGATCAGGTCAAGCTTCCTCGACAGCAGGACCAGCGACTGGAGCGGGCCGTCGTGGAGCTCGCGGCCGATACGGCGGCGCTCCTCCTCGCGGGCGGCGACCGTCTGGCGGGCATAGCCCTCCAGGAACTCCTGGCGCTCATGCTGGAGCGACACGTCATGGAGCATTACCTGGAGGTGGGCCCGTCCGCCCGGGTCGCAGAGCGGAGCGGACACGATGACCTCGACCCAGACCGGCGGCGCGCCGTCGGGGCGAACGAGCTGGACGGTGCGGCGGACCGCCTCGGGGCCACCGCCGCGTCCGACATCGGCGCCGACGACGCGCTCCAGGGAGTGGCCGACCAGCGCGGCGGGCGGGCGGCCGATCAGCGCCGCCGCCGCCGGGTTCGCGTCCTCGATCACGCCGCCCGCGTCGGTGAGGAGGATCGCCTCGGCCGAGTTGGCGAACAGCTCCCGATAGCGCTCCTCGGAGGATCGGCGGGCCTGCTCTCGGTCTTGGACCGCGAGGCGGACCAGGCGCTCCTGGTCCACGCGCACACCGACGAACAAGCCGACCGCGATCAGGATGACGCCCTGCCAAATCTCGCCGAACCGCTCCAGGCCGATGTGGAACAGCACGAGGTTGGGCAGCGTCAGGACGACGCTCAGCAGGGCGGTCGGCACCGCCCCGCGCGCGCCGAATTTCAGCGCGGCGTAGACCACCGGCACGAAGAACAGCGAACTCGGCACGAGGTAGAGCGCTGCGGGGAGCGCCGACCGGTCGACCGACTCGAGCAGGGTGTGGGCGGCGGCGATCCCGAGCACGAGCGCCTGAATCGCCCAGAAGGCCCGCCGGCGGATCGGCACCAGCCCCGACCAGCCGCGCCCCACGGCCCGCATCCGCGCCGTGGCACGCGGGAGCCCAGTCCTCGCCTCAGTCGTCATCGGGTCGCAGGGCCTGGTCCAGGCGGATCCACCCGCGCGACGCGGCACGGACGATCGCCTCCGTCCGGCTCCCGACGCCCAGGCGGCTGTAGATGCTCGTGAAATGGGACTCAACCGTCCGCGTGCTCACCCGCAGGCGCTCGGCGATGTCGCGGGCGCGCAGGCCGAGGGCCGCCAGGCGGAGGATCTCAAGCTCGCGCGGCGTGGGCTGCTCAGCGTCGTCCGGGTCGGCCCGCCGCCCGATGACATGGCGAGCGATCTTCGGATCGAGGACGACGTGGCCGCCGGCGACCGTCCGGATCGCGGCGATGACCTCACTCGCGTGCGCCGTCTTGAGCAGGTAGCCGGCCGCCCCGGCCTCGATGGCGGCGACGACGTAGTCCTCATCGTCATAGGCGCTCAAGATCAGGACCTGCGTCGCGGGCCTGGCTGCCCGGATGCGGCGGGTTGCCTCGATGCCGTTCATGAGCGGCATGCTCAGATCGAGCAGGACCACGTCGGGCGAGTGTGTCGCCGCCAGGGCCACCGCCTCGAGCCCGTCCGCGGCTTCGCCGACGACCACGATCTCCTCGTCGCGCTCGAGCATCTGCCGCGTCCCCTCCCGGACGACGGCATGGTCTTCGGCTAGCAGGACTCGCAGCGGCATCGTTCCTCGCCGGGCAAGTCTAGACCCCCTGCGGGACGGATCGGTCCGAAGAGGCCGCAGCCGGCCGTGCGGGAATCCGCAGTGCGGGACGCTGGGTTCCACGATGCCGGGCACGGGACGCCGGCGCACCATCGGGGCGCGTTGCTGAACGCCTGCGAGTTGGCGTGCGCTTGGACCCGTATGGGAGACATCGATGTCGAAGGAACCGCTGCCCACCAACGTCCCCGAGGCGCAGGAGGGACCGATCGCCCGGTTCCCGTGGCTCACGCCGCGCCGCATGCTGCTCTTGCTCATCGGCTGGATGGGTCTGTTCGCCCTCCTGAGCATCGCCGTCGCCAACCCCTTCGCCGCGGAGCCGAGCGCCTCGGCGCCGCCCGACTTCGCGCGGGTGATGTTCCTGCATGGCCTGCTGATCGGGAGCGCGGGACTGCTTTCGCTGCTCGCCTGCAGCGTGCTCGGGCTGCGCTCGACGCACGCCCAGGTGTGGGTCCTGGGCGGGGTCCTCGTCGCCACGTTCCTGGCGGCGGTCGGCGGCATCTTCGACCGGTCGGTCCCGGGCTCGGAAGTGCCGATGTGGATCCAGATCTTCGGCTTCTTCGCCCTCGACGAGATCCTCCTCGCCCTGCTGATCGCGATCATCGCCGAGTGGCGGCGCGGGCGGCACGAGCTCACCATCGCGGCCTCCGGCCTGGCGGCGGCCTCGATGTTCGCCGCGGCGCTGATGGGCCACCTGGCCGGGTGGATCTTGGAGTTCGGGACCGGCTTCCCGGCGGTGATCGGGACGTACCTGACGGGCGTGGGCTTCGCGTCCGGCGACGACTTCACTGGGGCGCTGGTCGGGTCCCACTCCCATGACATGGCGGTGGCCGTCATGTCGTTCGCGGTGATCCTGGTCGCCGTCCAGTTCGGCTACGGCGCGCTCGCCGGAACGGCGCGCGCGGTGGTCCGGCTCGGCCTCGGCATGGTGGCCGTGGGCGTGGTCGCGATGACGGTCATGTACCTCGCGATGGGCTTCACCACCTGGGGCCCGCCGACGCTGTTCGTCTCGGGGCCGGGCGGCGCCAACGGCATCGCGGGCGACGACGTCGTCACCGGCGTGTTCGTGATGGGCGGCGGCGTGATCGTCGCCGCGGGCCTCGTCATGGGCCGGGCCGTGGCCGCTCGCCCCGTCCGGATCGCCGCCTTGTGGGCCTGGATCCTGAGCTTCGTGACCGTGGTCGTGGCCGGCTTCGCGATCGAGATGAACGAGGCCTACTTCGGGGCGGGCGACCCGTCGGCCGCCGGCGCCGCCAAGGACGCCGTGTTCACGTGGTTCCACCAGGACATCGGGCTGTTCGTCCTGCCGGCCGTGGTGCTCGTGATGCTCGCGGTCGAGCGGCTCACCGAAGTCGAGCACCAGGCATGGATCGGCTGGGCGACCATCGGCGGCGCGTCGATCGCGTTCCTGGGCGGGCTTGTCTACATCCTCGTGGACCCGTCCACCTACGGGCCGGGCTACGTCGTGTCCACCGCCGGGCTCGTGGTCCTGGGGGCGGCCCTGGCCGGCGTCCTGTGGTGGGGCGCGGTGGGCCGACCCTGGCACCTGCACGCGCCCGGCCCCCGGCACGCGCCGCTGGTCCGCTGACCCGCGGGCTCGCGTCAGCCCGCTCGCGGCATCGACCGCGAGCGGGCTGCGCGCTGTCTGGGCCCGCGGCCGCAACCGGGCGCCCCGCGACGGGTCCGCGCGGACGGAGCCGGCGCCGGGGTCACCGCCCGGCCACCGGCCGATCGTCAGGCCAGCCCGAACTCGCAGTCGAGCGCGGCGATCTCGCGCTCGACGGCAGCCACCGCGGCCCGCCGCTCGCGCTCCGGGAGCCAGCTCCCCTCGAAGCCCCGGAGCGCCATGGCCCGCACCTGGGCGTGCGTCGCGCCGAGGTCGCCGGCGATGATCTCGTACTCGCGGGCGAGGGTCGTCGGGAACATGGCGGGGTCGTCAGAGCACGGGACCACCGCCAGGCCGGCCCCGAGCATCGCCTCGATCGACGCCCGTCGCCAGGGGCGCCACGACCGGCGCGACGTGGTGGAGGCGACCGTGAACACCGTCCCCCGGTCGCGGACCTCCGCCACCACCGCCGGGTCCTGGAGCACAAAGTAGCCGTGGTCGATCCGGTCGCAGCCGAGCTCGTCCAGGCAGACCAGCGTGTTGCCGGCCTTGGGCTCGTGCTCGGAGGCGTGCGCGGTCCGTCGCAGGCCGGCGTCCCCGGCCAGGCGGAAGGCATCGGCGAACCGCGCTCGCCTTCTACGCCTTCCCCGAGGCCCACTGGCCGAGGCTGCGCTCGACCAGCCCGCCCGAGCGGGCCAGCCGCGAGATCGGGAGGCGCGCCGACGTGGTGGGCATCTTCCCCCGCGACGCCTCGGCGCTCCGGCTCGCCGGCGCCCTGCTCATCGAGCAGAACGACGAGTGGCTGGTCGGCCGCCGCTACCTGTCGGAGGAGTCGCTGGCCCTCGTCCTCGACGCCCTCGATGACGCCCAGCCCGAGGAGGTGAAGCAGCTGCCAGCCGCCTGACCAGCCGACGAGGCGTCACACCACTTCCGACAACTTGACCACGGGCCGAGCATGCCGACCCGTACGTCTCCAGCACAGTCATCGGATACGTCGACCGCCACTTCCGAACCATCGCCGACGCCAATGCGCGCACTATCGCGGGCTTCTTCCAGGGCGGGTTCTGGGCCGCCAACCTGCTCCTGCGCCACCCACGGGCGAGGTCTCGCTGATCGACCTCCCGACGCCGGACAGCGGGCCCGGGTGGCCGGCCGTCGGCGCGGCCGGGAACGTGTGGGTCGCCCAGGGAGCGCTCGCCGCGAACCGCCTGGCGAGGATCAGGGGCCGGTTGCGGGCAGTCCCGGGACCGGATCGGGCCCGGTCGTCCGGGGTAGGCGGGCTCCAGCCCGGGCGGAGGTGCACATGTACTCGCACATCCTGGTAGCGGTCGATGGCAGCGGGCCATCGACGCGGGCATTCCGGGAGGCTCTCCGGGTGGCGGCCGACCTGCACGCCGGGCTTCGAATCGTCCACGTCATCGGCCTCGGCGTCGCGCTGGCGCCGTGGGCCGAGCCGGCGTTCATCGACTTTGACACGCTGGACGCGGCGCACTCCCCGCCATCGGGAATCGGCAGGAGCCGGTCCCGGGGGACCGGCTCCTGCCTGGTGCGGAGACGTTCGGCGTTATGCGCGCCGTTGACCGGCCGAGCGCACCGGTGCGCCCAGGCGACGCTGGACGTCGCTGGTCAACGTCGCCTTGCTTATTTGGCCCGTGGCCGCCTGCAGCGAGCGATCGCGCAACCAGGCTGAGTCGGACGCCGGCAACGACGAACGATCCGCAAGCGACGGCCCCGCGTTGTAGGAGCCGTTGGCAGGCATCCCGTTCGTGTTGCCCTCCGCGATCTTCGTCAGCTTCACGCGCGTGCCGCTGAACGCCGAGTCGCCGGCGATCGGGTCGGTGAGGGCGACGTCCTTCAGGTACGGGTCGACGGCCATTGCCGGGTTCGGGACCAGGCCGTTGGCGCGTGCCGGCTCTCCGGCGATGACGGTGCCATCGATCGTGATGTCGGACGCCCCGTAGGCCCAGTGCCCGTAGTGCCAGGAGATGCCGACCGACCCGGGGCGGATGCCTTCCACCACTCGCACGCGGCCCGAGACGGTCTGGGTTCGGCCGGTGAAGGAGTCGAAGGTGCCCTGGAAATCGGGTCCCTCGAGGCGGACGACGTTTCCGTCCTTCAGCCCCATTCGCCTGGCATCCAAGCTGTTGAGGTACACGAAGTTCTCGGGCATCAGCGCCATCTGGGCGGCGTAGTTGCCGGCCGAACGGGACTGCGCGCCCCAGATCTCCTTGTACGTGAAGAGGTCCAGGTCGTACTCGGTGGGAAACACGACTGCCTGCCCGGTGGCGGATGCCAGAGTCTGGTACACGGGCACGCCTGACAGCGGCTGGCCGGTCATGGAGTTCTTGGCACTGCCGATGGGTTCGACATACAGGTTGAGGAGCTTGCCCCACTGGTGTCCGAGGAGCGCCCCGCTGTAGGCCTTCGAGGACGACTCGAACCGACCACCACGGTTGAGCACCGTGACCACGCGGCGCCAGTGTTCGCCCACCGCCGCCTGCCACTTCGCCGGATCGAACACGGCGGCCGGCAAGTGGCGGCGGGCCTTCATAAAGAGCGCGACCTCCGCGTCGCTCGCGTCGGGGACCGTGTCGCCGTCCTTGTCGCCCCACCCGACATTGGCCACCATCTTCAGGTGGTAGTCCTCGGAGCGGTTCAGGTTCACGCCCTGGCCGAGGCCGTTCTGCCCGAAGCCCGACGTCCCCAGCTGTTCCGCGATGGCGATGACGAGCGTGTCGGTGCTGAGCACCATGTTCTCGCCGCCGACGGTCACCGTGTCCGTGACGGGTGCCGCCACGGGCTGCCTGAACTTGGTGTTCTTGGTGATCACCGCCGGACTGGTGCCGACGCCGTTCGACCAGCGCTCCAGATAGGACAGATCCGGGAACAGGTAGTCCGCGTACATGCTCGTCTCGGCGATCGACACGTCCGTGGCGATGAAGAGCGGCAGTCGCTCGGTGTCGCGCAGCATCGCGATCTGGAGGTGCCCTGCCGGCGTCGCGAGCGCGGGCGTGCCGTAGTGCAGCCACAGGATCTTGGCCGGGTAGGGGTATCCCGCGTACGCGGCAGGGATCACCTCCTGGTACACGTCGAAGGTGAACGGGAACCACGGGCGATCGGCGGGGTACCCATGGAAGAGGGTGCTTGACTCGTAGGGGCCACTGGATTCCCGGGTCAGCTTGACCCCGAACTTGGTCAGCGCGCCCGGGTGCATCTTGTCCAGCGGGTACGGCTGCCCGGGCTTGGCACCCATGAAGTCCCAGCCACCGCCGCCGGCGCTGAAACCGCCGACATGATCGACGTTCCCGATCAGGAAGTTGAGCGCAATGATCGCCTGACCGGCGTAGTAGCCGTAAGTGGTCTTGATCGGGCCGCGGTAGAAGTCGATGCCGGCCTGCTTGCCGTGCGAGGTGAACTCCGACGCCAGGGATTCGATGGTCGCCTGGTCGACGCCGCTCTCCTGGGCATAGAAGTCCAGGCCGTTTGCAACCGCGCTCTGCTTCAGGACGTGGAAACCGCTGTTGACGTTGAGCCCCCCGACGGTGGTGTACACGTCGAGATCCCCGACCACCGGCGTCGTCGTGTCGTTCGGATCGAACGCGGTCGGCTGGCCGTTGACCATGACCACGAAGTGGTTGTTGTCACCGAGGCCGACGTCCGAGGCTCGAACGAACTTGCCGGTGGCCACGTTGACGAGCCAGCTGGCGTTCGTCCACGATGGTTCGCCGCCTGCGGTGGCCGCGGCCTTGTTGGCGTTCCGCAGGAATGTCTCGTCGAAGCGGTTGTTGTCGATGACCCACCGGAGCATGCCCATGGCGAGCGCGAGATCGCCGCCGGGCCGAACGGGGATCCACCAGCCCTTCGCCGCGCTCTTCGAAAGGCGTGGGTCAACGACGGCGACCTTTAGCTTCCCGTCGACGATGGCCTGCGAGACGCGCGTGCTCAACGGGGGCGGCCCGAAATTGGCCTCGGCGAAACCTGTGCCCCAGAAGATCACGAACTCGGCGTTTGGGTAGTCCGGCTTCATGTGGTTCGTGCCCACCTGCCAACCGGTATCTGGCGCCCACTGAGCGGTGCTGTACTGGAAGGCGACGTGATGCGCCTGCTCGCAGATCGTGGTGTGGCCGTACCAGTTCACCGACCCGAACGCGCCGTACGTGAACCGCTGGGTGATCTTCTCCCGGTCCGGCGAGATCCGGCCACCGAGCAGCACGAACTGGTTGTTCTTGGGCCCGAGGTCGGGGTGGTCCGGATCGATGAGCACGTCGAGGTGGTCGGCGTACTTCGTCTTGAAGTCGGCGACCGAGAGTTGCCCTGCGCGGATGAGCTTCACGTCGTCCGACATCTGCTTCGCCAGCGCCGGGTCGCGCAGCACGAAGACGTCCTTGAAGCCGGGGACGGTCCGGGTCTCGCCGATCTCGGCGAAGAGCTGGCCCCCGTCGGTGATCTCCCGGACGGCCTGGTCGAACGGGATGGTCCGCCACTTGTTCGACCCCCGCGGTCCGGCGCGCTTCAGCACCTTCCGCAGGCGATACGGGTCGTAGAGCGTCTGCACGCCCGACTGGCCCTTGGAGCAGATCGAGCCATCGACCTGCGCCGCCGTCGCGAGATCCGTCTTGTACTCGAGCGACGGCAGCAGGTTGATCGGGCTGTAGGCGTTGCCGTCGATCTTGACGAGGATGCCGTCCTGGATCTTGGCCTTGATCGTGCACTGCGTGTTGCACTGCAGGCACGTGGAATACAGGGTGTTCTCGGGCAGGTTCAGCGCGTAGGGCTCGGCCGCGGCCGCCTCAGGCGACGTGGCGGTCCCCACCATCATGTAGCCCAGATCCCCGAGCAGGGCGCCACCCGCGGTGAGCGCACCGGCCTTGAGGAGCTGTCGACGGGACAGCTCGGGCCCCGCGAAGCGACGACTCATCGTGTCTCACCTTCCT
>JAKAHU010000141.1 GCA_021825385.1 Chloroflexota bacterium
CGCCTGTTCTCGCGGAGATCGACAGCCTTGACGAGCTGAAGTGCGCGGCACTCGGCCTAGAAGTCGTCGAGCCCACGCTGGACCAGCTTCGAGAGGCTGCGACTCCGCACTCCGCGCTCTCGTTCGCAGACAAAGTCTGCCTGATCGTTGCGCGCGACCTTGGAGCAACCTGCTGGACCAACGACGGACCACTCAGTGATGAGTGCCATGCCAACGGTGTCCTATGGATGCGTGGCCTGCGGCCGTTGATCGCGCTAGTAGAAGCGGGTGCTCTTGCGCTCGATGTCGCTGTTGGAACGGTCGACCTCATCAGTGTCAACAACCCATACATCACGACGCCGATCGTTGCCGAATTCCGCCGACTTGCAGGCGAGGCCGATCGGAGGCGCCTGGGCGATCCGTAAGGCGAACGAACTTGGCGCGGTCCGATCGGGTCTCCCGACTCGGCCACGCTGTGCCGCCGCACGTAGGTCCCTGGCCGTGGCGTTCGCGTGGCCGGCCGTCGTGCGGGCTTCCTGGTCGTCGGTCCAGTTCTACGGGCAAGCGTGACGACGGTGAGGAGCCGAGCCCATTCGCAATCGCTACAGGCGCTGAGGCCACGGTAATACGGGCGATACTGAGGACGTGAAGCCGAAGCTCGTCAGCATGCAGGCGCTGATCGGCCAGCGTGGCGTGAACCTCGTCGAGCGGATCGTGCTCGACATGGGATCCCGCTGGGTCCCATCACCCGTGCTCGATGTCGGGATTGACGGCGTCATCGAGCTGTGTGATCCGACTACGCGGGCCGCACTCGGCATCGTCCTGCACGTTCAGAGCAGGGCTACTGAGGAGCGGTTCACCGCGGAGACCGCCGACTCGCTCGAGTATCTCTGCCAGGAGCGAGACCTGGATTACTGGATGCAAGGCAACGCTCCGGTCGTCCTGGTTGTTTCGAGGCCCGGGAGCGACGAGGCGTACTGGGTTTCAGTCAAGGACTACTTCGCAGACGTCAAGCGCCGAGCGGCGCGGCGCGTTGTCTTCAACAAGACCCGCGACCGGTTCTCTCCGGGGGCGTTCCACGACCTCATGCGGACCGGAACGTCGCGGGAGGTTGGGATCTACCTTGCACCGCCTCGAAGGCGCGAGCGGATCCTCACGAATCTCGTCACGGTTCGATCGTTTGGCGACCGGGTATTCGTCGCTGATACGGACTACCGGACGCGAGGCGAGCTGTGGGATGCGCTCAAGCGCGAAGGGTATGACGGAGGCGGCGAGTGGTTCGCCAAGGAACGGCGCCTCGTCAGCTTCTTGGACCTTCGTGAGCCACCCTGGCCGAAGGTGTGCGACCGAGGAAGTGTCGACGATTTCGGCGTCGATGAATGGGCGCAGGCCGAGGATCCAGATCGTGTCCGCGACTTCGTGAGGCTGCTCAACTCCGCACTCCGGGAGAAGCTCTATCCGCTCGTCCGATTCTGGTCGGACGAAGACGTGTTCGCCTTTACAGCCGGCCCGGGTCTCCGGGAGCGGCGAATTCGCCGCACTGGAGCGCGAAGCGGTGGGCGCGTCGTGTTCTCGGAGTACGTCAGCAAGCGGTCCAGTCGGCGCGTCGCATACCGGCACCTTGCCTTCGACGCCCAATTCCGGCGCTATGGAGACCTCTGGTACCTCGAGATCGTTCCGACCTACCTCTTCACGACGGACGGGAGGCAGGTGGCAGGCAGGAACGGCGAATACGTGGCGGCGATGAAGCGTCTGGACCGAAACGAGGCCGTCCGGGGCAACCTTTCTACGTGCGTTGAGGTCCTTACGCGCGCACCCGGCTTCTTCGCCCGTGATTACCCATACCTCTCATTCGGAGGCCTCGTGGAACTCGATCTCGACGTCGGGATCAATGACCAGGCATGGCTCGCGGGAGGCGAGGTCGCGACGGCCCCGGAACATGAGTCCGATGAAGCGGATGGCCTTTGGGGATGAAAACGACCTTCATTGAAGAGCCCCAACTCGAGTTCGGCGGATCTGGACGCCACGTCGATATCCGCTTCGGCCTCATGGACTTCGGCCCATTGGATGTCGGCGCCTCGAGAGCCGCACCCCGGATCCGGGTCGGGGTTGTCGGATCCGCCGACGGTATCGAGGGCGTAGCCACCTGGATCGATCGGTGCACCCGGGAGATTCCCGGAAAGCCGGGGCGGTACCCGAATCTCTTTCCTCGGTTTCCAGGCTTCAGCGACGACGGCCAGTTCGGGACCGGTCTCCAGATCGACAGTCGGCTGACGCGTCAGCTCCCCGCAAAGGTACTGACCGAACTCGCCGGTCTCGGCCGCGTGGAGGCTGTCGACCGAGCGAGCACTGCATTTCTCGAGGAGTGTCGTCATCTCGTTGAGTCGGCAGGTCCCGATGTCATCGTGATTGCTCCGCCGCGCGCGCTCTTGGACGCGATGGACGCACCCGCGGAGCGGGCGGAGTCGCCGGACGAGGAAGCGCCGTACTTCCATGATGTGATCAAAGCCCGAGCGCTGCCTCTCGCTGTCCCGATCCAGATGGTCCGGCCCGAGACCTACGACGAGCGGCAACGACCGAGGCAACGAGGTCGGAGCTGGATGTACCAGGGGACCCAGGACGAGGCGACCCGCGCATGGAACTTCCACACTGCCGTTTACTACAAGGCCGGCGGCATCCCGTGGCGGCTACCCCGCGACTCGACGCAGCTGACGACGTGCTATGTCGGCGTGAGCTTCTACCGTTCGACGACCGGCGACCGCCTCCAGACAAGCATGGCCGAGGTCTTCAACGAACGGGGCGAGGGCATGGTTCTACGCGGCGGGCCAGCCCAGATCGACAAGGCCGATCGCACGCCGCATCTGTCCGGACAGGATGCGACGTCTCTCCTGTCGTCAGCACTCGCTGCGTATCGCACGGAACATGGGACAGCTCCGGCACGTGTTGTGGTGCACAAGTCGTCGCGCCACCTGCTGGAGGAGATCGCAGGGTTCGCCGCCGCTGCCGATGAACATCGAGTTGGCTCCCGGGACCTGCTCAGCGTCGGGAGGACGAGCTTCCGGGCCTTTCGCTCGGGCTACTACCCGCCCCTCCGTGGATCTCTAATCGAACTCGACAGCACGAACAGCGTCCTGTTCACAAAGGGCAGCGTCGACTTCTTCGGCGTGTATCCGGGAATGTACATTCCCTCTCCGCTCGCGCTCCGGATGGAGGACATCGAGCAGACGCCGCGCTTTCTAGCAGGTGAAGTCCTCGCTCTCACGAAGATGAACTGGAACAACAGTCAGTTCGACGGGGCGCTTCCGATCACGCTTCGAGCCGCGAGACAGGTGGGAGACATCCTTCGGCACGTTGGAGCCGAAGCGACGATCCAAGCCCGCTACGCGTTCTACATGTAGCCATCGATACAAGCGACGAGGACTGATCCGTGGTCTCTCATGCGGACGACAGGGCGTTGATGCAACGTGCGATCCAACTCGCGAGGCAATGTGTGAGCGAGCCCGGGCGCATCTCGCCGAAGGTCGGCGCAGTCATCACGAGCGACGGCGAGGTCCTCGGCGAGGCATATCGAGGTGAGCTCGGAACAGGCGAGCATGCCGAGTACACGCTACTTGAGCGGAAGCTGGCCGATCGTGCGCTGGCCGGCTGCACTCTGTACACGACATTGGAGCCCTGTACTGCCAGGAACAGACCGAAGATTCCATGTGCTGACCGGATCGTGGAGCGAGGCATCCGGCGGGTCGTGGTCGGCATGCTCGATCCAAATCGCAGGATCCTCGGGACCGGTCACTGGCGGCTGAGAGGGGCCCACGTGGAAGTCGTGCTGTTCGACCCCGACCTCATGACGCTCGTCGAAGAAGTCAACCGCGACTTCATTCGTGAACATCCGCAGGCCCGGACCCGGGCGCGGACGAAGGCACTCCTGACAGATCCCGTCAGGCCAGGAGAGGTCGGACCGAACGGCCACCGCATCGGCTACACGGACGCAGGTGACAAGGTCGAATGGCTGCCCGATGAAGAGAACCCAGGAGAGGAGTGGCCTCTCGTTCTCCGGCGTAACGACGCATCGATCCTCGGCACGTACAGCGAGTTCTGGGACAAGGTGTGGTGGAACCGGCACCAGATGTGGCTACAGAAGATCGAGAGCGGCGAGGAGCCGCTATCAGAGGAGCAGAAGCCGCTCCTGGAGAAAGCGAATCGGGCTGCGCGGAGGATCGAGCGGAAGTACGGGAAGCGCAATCTGGGTTGGGATGACTTCGAATGGGGGCTGCTGAGTGGCCGGATGTCCGCGCTTGCCTGGGTCCTAGGTGCAGAGTGGGATGAATCGCTCGATACGTAGTCGGTGCCTAGCTGTCACATCCCGAGCCTGTCGACGGGCGACGCTTCGCGATGGACCGCTCGAAGGTCCTCGTCGAGGAGTTCGACGTACCGCCGCGTGACCTGGATGGATCGCGGGCTGTGGCCGAGGATGCGCTGGAGGCTGAAGACGTCGCCGCCGTTCGTCAGGAAGGCGCGGGCGAAGCTGTGACGCAGGATGTGGGGCGAGCATCGGGTCTCGATGCCAGCCCGCGAAGCCAATCGATGCACGAGTTGATGGATCCCGCGCGCGGACAGCCGCGAACCCCGAGTGCCCGTGAACAGCGGCGAGGTCGCAACCGGGCCTGGGCGCCTCGCTGACAACCATCCACGGAGCGCCTTGCGAGTCCGTCGTCCGATCGGCACCACTCGCTCACGGCTCCCCTTCCCCATCACCCGACAGCGACCCTCGATCAGGTCGACGTCTGCAACGCTCAGCCCGGCGACCTCGCTGAGGCGCATCCCGGTATCGATCATCAGGAGGACAAGGGCGAGGTCCCGCTGGGGCTGACGCGACTCGGTGGCCCCTTGCACGAGCCGGGCAATCTCGTGGTCGCGGAGGCTCGGGACGAGTTGATCCGGAACCCGTGGGATGGGAACGGTACGGACGGGGTTCGCTGGCAGGTCGAGTTCGGCTGCGATCCAGGTCCCGAAGGCCTTGATCGTGCGCACACGGCCGGCCAAGCTGCTGGGCGCGAGCGCCGTCGGGCGGGCGTTGAGAGCGAGGAGCCATCGCCGCGCGGTGACTGGTTGAAGGTCGGCGACCGTCGCCGTCTGTCCTTCTCGCTCGATGAACCGCATGAACTCGACGAGGTTCGCCCGATACCAGTCGATGGTCCGCGGGCTTCGGCCGGCAACCCGAAGGGCAACGAGGTACTCGTCGACCACGTCCGCCAACCGATAGCGGTCGAGTGAAGGCTCGGGCGCCGCTGCCGCTACCGCTCGCACGCCTGCAGCTCCAGGTACCGCCGGAAAAGCCGGTCGCCGATCGTGTAGCGTCCCCGCTGGCCGTTCGCCAGGCGATCGATGTGACCACGAGCGGCGAGCCGGTGAAGGGCCTGGCGCGTCGCAGGCGGCGCGATCCCGAGACGCTTGGCCGCCTCCTCGATCTCGCCAGACGGGCGAGCGGCGGTCGCCGAGGCGACCACGGATACCACCTGGCGCTCGGCGGGCGCCATCGCCGACCAGCGCGAAGCAAACATCTCCTGGCTCACCGACGCGAAGGCCCGCTCGAAGGCCTCCGCGAACTCCGCCCTGCCGACCCTTCCTCCTTCGGCGGCATCGAACGCGAAGTAGGCCAGCTTCTGCAGGTAGTACGGTCGGCCGCCCGACAGCTCGACAATCTCAGGCACGACGGCGTCGTCGAACGTGACGCCGGTTCCGACGAGCGGCTTCGCGATCGCCTCCGCGGCCGACGCCGCACCGAGCGGCCCGAGCGTGATGGGCTCGAAGAAGCGAACGAGCGGCTCGTGGGCACCGCGGATCGAGCCGAAGAGTCCCGTCGACGCGGAGACCACGAACGCGATCGCGATGTCGGCGGAGTAGAGCTCGAGGCTGATCGCCCGGAGCTGCAGCAGGGCGTCGCCGGGAGTGGCGACCAGGTCGACGTCGTCGACCATGACGACCAGCGTGTGGTGATCGCCCAAATCGGCCGCCCGGCGGAGCGCGCTTCGAAGCTCCTTCTCGACCTCCCGTGGTGGTCGTCGAAGGCGCGCTTCGGCCACGCCCACGTCCAGACCAACTTCGAGGTCGAGCTTCGCGGTCCAGCCGCCATCCGTCTCCGCGGCGACCGCAGCGGTCAGCGCCGCCAGGAAGTCGTCCCTCGACTGCGGGTACGCCATGGTCAGGACGACCCGGTCGCCGGCGGCCTCCAGGCGTCGCCGCCAGTGCATGAGGAGCGTCGTCTTGCCGATCGCCCATTCGCCGAGCAGCGCGGTGTGCTGCGGGTGGCCCTCGCGGGTCCGCGCGACGCGCGCCTCGAGCATGGCGGTTTCCGGCTCACGACCCGACAGCAGCGGCGGGAAGATGCCGCTGCCCGGGCGGAACGGGTTCGCCGATCGTGTTTGTGACAATTGTGACAGCTCCTGTCACGAAGCTCCTGAAGATGGTTCGGCCGAGGGACGCCGATGGGCGCCGCCTCGGCCGGGTTGTGCACCTGAAATCCACACTCCCCTACTGCGCGCCGGCCGGGACGCGGAACCAGGAGCGGCTGCGAGCCGCGTTCTGGATCGCGTCGAGGTAGACCTCGCTGTAGGGGACGCTGCCGCGCTCGGTGATCTGCCAGAGGCAGCTGAGCATCGCGCTGGCGACCATCAGGTTCGTCACGAGGAGCTGCGGGCGTTCGGCGGCCATCACCTGGCAGCCCTCGCCGCGCGGCTCCTCTTCAGTGGCCATGCCGATCTCCGGGTGGATCTCGGTCAGATGGCCGTCCACGGACCAGCCGTCGCGGCGGCGGACGAGCTGGACGTTGCCGTCCGTCTCGTCGTTGCCGCCGCTGATGAGCGTCGCGTCCGAGAGCGATCCGAGGTGTCGATCGACGAGGGCCCGCGCCCGGTGGTTGTCGACCGCGAGGAGGACGATGTCTCCCTCGCGGACGATCGACCGGACGTTGGTCTCCTCGAGGAACTCGGGGATCGCCTGACAGGCGAGCCCATCGTCTCGGGCGACCCGGGCCAGGGCCTCGGCCTTGTTCGAGCCCAGGTCGCTGTCCGAGCACGCCTGCCGCGATCGGTTCCCGGGCTCGAAGACGTCGCCGTCGACGAGGACGAGAAGCGGTCGCGGCTCGGGCCGGTTCGCGAGATAGCGGGCAAGGGGCGGGAGCAACTGGCTCCCGATCCCGCCGCAGCCGACGAGGACGATCCGGCTAGCCATCGGCCGCACCTCCCTTCTCGCTCGAGCCGAAGACCGGCACGAGCCAGTAGCTGAGGCGGTAGCCGAGGGCGGTGGCGAGCTTGCTCGCCTTCTCGATCGCGTCGTCGAGCTCGCGCCGACTCGGCTTCGAGATCTCGTCCGAGGGCTTGAAGCCCCGGGCGAGGTACTCGGAGATCGACGGCTTGCCCTTCGGACGCGGTGGCGGCGCCAGCTTCACCCTCCGGAGCCAGTCGTCGGGTGGTTCGGCGAGTCGCCGAGGCCGCTCGATGAGCTGACCGGTCTTCAGAGAGAAGCGGATGCCGTCGACGACGATCGCGGCCGAGTAGCCGAGTCGTCGCCGATCGAAGTCGCCCACGACGATGTGGAGCCCATCGAGCTCCGCCTCGTCGTCCTCGTCGATTGAGCTCGCATAGGCGCCGAAGCCCCCATGCGAGTGGATCGTCCCCACGAGTCGACCGCCGGACGGCACGTCGCCGTCCGCCAGGTCGAACTTGACCGAGACGCTCGATACCTTCTGGGCCGGGACGACGAGGTCGAAAGACCCGTCGCGCCAGATCAGGAGGACGGCCGCCTCGGTCCGGTGGAGCCGGTAGACGGCGCGGAAGAAGCCGACGGCGCGTGCCATCAGGTCGGATGGGACCTTGGGCAGCGCGTAGTCGACGAACTCCTTGCCCTCCGGCAGGTGGGCGATCCGGCCGACCTTCGTCTGGCTCAACCCGAGGAGGCTTCGCTTCCGCAGGTAGAGCCCGTCGCGAGCGACGACGAAGGCTGGCAGGGTCGCCCCCTCGAGCGATGGACCGGTTTCGAGGATCGGGAACATCACCGGTCACCTCCCCTCTCGGGCAGGCGGTGGATGAGTTGGACCAACCGTTCGAAGCGGCGTCGCTCGTAGACGAGCTGCTCCCGGATGGGACCCGACTCGCGGAAGACGTGAGCGAGCACCGTCAATGCGGCCTCCTCGAAGAATCGATCGGGCAGCGGCGTCGCCCGTTCGCCGAGAGCGGGAGCCATCCAGGCGGTGAGGTTCCGAGAGCGGACCTCCGGCGTCCGGATGAGGTGGTCACGAAGCGATGGCATCGGTCTCACCTTCCTCGGGCGTCGGCGGGTCCGGCGTCAGAACCTCGACCTCCGCCGGTTCCTCCGGAATGGGTGTCCCGGCCGGCAGATCCGTGATCGCGAGCCCGGCCAGCTGCGCCACGACCTGGCGGAGGGTCCGCCAGTAGGGGTCGTACTGCAGCGACAGGGCCGCGAGCGGGTCTCGCCGGGAGCGGGACGCCCAGGCCCGGAAGCCGCCGCTGAACGGCAGCGGGTGCCGGCGGAGGTCCTGGTTGAAGCGGCTCCCCCAGAACGCGCCGATGAGGGCGTCGACTCGTTCGCCGACGCTCGCCCCGCTCACCCTGACCGATCCGAGACAGACGATCCCATCGTCGTTCGTGTTCGGCAGGGTCGAACAGAGAAGCGTCGCGTCGAGCGACGCGATCGGCTGCGTCCGGAAGTACGTGGCTAGCCCCTCGACCTGGTCGCCGATCGTCCAGACGACGAAGACGACGTACGGCACCGCGAGCCGATAGGTGGTCGGTTCGCTGTCCCGGCGCCGGCTGGCGTGGTACTCGATCGTCCGTCGCGACGGGGGCTGCTCGACGACGAAGACCTGGCGGTCGGTCGTCCCCGAGCGGATCCAGAAGCGGCAGCCGGTCGGCAGCCGAGGGGTGGTGGCGACCTGTGCCGTCGTGAGCTCGGTCAGGAGGTCTGGGAGGGTCACCTCCCGGTCGATGACCTCCGTGACCAGGCTCACGAGGTCGCCCTCGATGCGCAGGAACGTGCGCGATTGCATGGCGTTCGAGCTCCCTTCTGCTGCGGGAGCCCGAAGCCGGACGAGACGAAGGCCTCGCCGGCTCCGGGCATCCGCGTTGCGGCTGGTGTCTTGGCTCAGCGGCCCTTGACTCCTGCCTGCTTCTGGAACTCGATCTCGTCGCCCGGGCGGACGACGTAGTCGTCCTGGACCCGGTCGCCGTTGACCGACACCGCGGCGTCGCGCGGGATGTTCAGGACCTGCTCGAGGACCTTCCAGATCCCACGGATGGACTTCCC
>JAKAHU010000142.1 GCA_021825385.1 Chloroflexota bacterium
CGCGCGCGAACGTGACGGATCGATCCGATAGAAGCGCTCGAAAACGAGCTGACGCTGCTGCTCGGTGAGACCGGGACCCTGATCGCTGACCGCCAGGACGACCTCGCGGGCGTCGTGGCGGATCGACAGACGGACCTCGCTCCTGGCCGGCGAGTAGCGAACCGCGTTGCTCAGGAGGTTGTCGAGGACCTGGCCCAGCCGCTCGCGGTCGGCCAGGACCGGCGGGGTCCCCGGCTCGGCATCGACGCGAATCGCGATCTCCCGCCCCGCCGCGATCGGCGTGAATCGCTCGACTGCCTCTCGCGCCAGCGCGGCTGGGTCCACCGGCCCGATCGCCAGCGGGATCTGCCGGGCTTCTGCCCGCCACAGCTCCTGGAGGTCGTTGACCAGGCGGGCGAGGCGGGACGTCTCCCCCCGCAGGAGCGACCAGGTGGCCTCGCTGGGCAGGATCACCCCGTCCTCGAGGCCCTCGAGATACCCGTCGAGGGTCGTGAGCGGGGTGCGCAGCTCGTGGGCGACGTCGCCCACGAGCTGGAGGCGGCGCCGCTCGGTCGCCTCCAGCGAGGCCGCCATCGTGTTGAATGAGGCCGCCAGCTCGCCGATCTCGTCGTCGCCAGAGACCGGGACGCGTTCGGCGTAGCGACCGGCGGCAATCCGCTGGGCTGCCTCGGCCAGGCGTGAGATGGGCCGCGACAGCCGGGCCGAGAGTGCCAGGCTGACGATGATCGCGGCCGCCCCGGCGGCCACGACGGCAACGACCAGGGCGGTCCGGACCGCGTCCTGGAACGCGGCCCGGACGAGGCCGCCCATCATCTCACCCATCCCCGCCATCGAATGGCCCATCGCGGCATCGAACGCCCCGGGGGCGATGAACCCGACCGCCAGGAAGAGGGTCAGGGTCCCGACCGCGATGACCGCCAGGTGCGACAGCACGAGACGGGTCCGGATCCGCGACCGTGGCCGGGACTGGGTCATGTCGGCTCCTTGAAGCGAAACCCGGCGCCTCGGACCGTCTCGATGAAGCGCGGGTCGGCCGCATCATCGCCCAGCTTGCGCCTCAGGTTCGCCAGGTGCACGTCGACCACGTGCTCATCGCCGACGTAGTCGAATCCCCACACCCGGTCGAGAAGCTTCTGGCGGCTGAACACGACCCCCGGGTCGCGGGCCAGGGTCAGGAGCAGGTTGAACTCGGTGGTCGTGAGGGTGACCGGCTCGCCCCGCAACGACACGGCCCGGCGGCGTTCGTCGATCACCAGGTCACCGAGCCGAAGTGAATCCGCCGGCCCACCCGGCGGGATCCGCGGCCGCCGGAGGAGGGCCCGGATCCTGGCCACCAGCTCGCGCGGCGAGAACGGCTTGACCAGGTAGTCGTCGGCCCCCACGGTCAGCCCCACGATCCGGTCGATCTCCTCCGCCCGGGCCGTGAGCAGGATGACGTAGGCGTCGGAGAAGGTCCGGACGCGGCGGAGCACATCGAACCCGTCCAGGCCGGGCAGCATGACGTCGAGGACGACGACATCGGGCGCCCGCTCTCGGACCGCCTCGACCGCCGACAGCCCATCCGAGACCGCGCTCACCTCCCAGCCTTCGCGCCCCAGGTAGCCGGAGACCAGCTCGACGATCGGCAATTCGTCGTCGACGACGAGGATCCGAATCGGGTTCGTCATCGCGATCGCAGCGGGAGCGACACGGTCGCCACGGTGCCCCCGCCCTCCCGGTTGTCGAGCTCGATCGACCCGCCATGCGCCTCGACGATCCACTGGGCGATCGCCAGCCCGAGCCCGGTCCCCGAGGGTCGCAGCTCCCGGGCCCGCCGGCCGCGGTAGAGCCGTTCGAACAGGTGCGCTCGATCGGCCTCGTCGAGCCCGATCCCGGTGTCCGACACGGTCGCCACGACCCGATCATCGCGGATCCCCAGGGCGGCGGTGATCAGCCCGCCGGCAGGCGTGTAGCGGGCCGCGTTCTCGAGCAGGATGCCGAACAGCTCGCGCAGCCGGTCACGGTCGCCGTCGACCACCGCCGGCTCGACCGAGGCGACCGACAGGCGCACGTGCGGGGCAGCCTGGCGCTGGACGCGAACGGCCTCGACGAGCACGGCGTCGAGCTCGACCGGACCGAAGTCGAGCCGGACCCCGGACTCGGCCCGGGCCAGCGAGAGCAGGTCGGCCACCAGTCGCCCCATCCGCTCGGCCTCGCTCTTCGCGTCGGCCAGGAGGGCCGTGCGTTCCGCCTCGTCGAGTCCGGGCCGGAGCGCCAGGTCGAGGCTGGCCCGGATCGTCGTCAGGGGCGAGCGCAGCTGGTGGGACGCGTCGCCGAGGAATCGTTGCAGGGTCTGGTGATTCTGCTCGAGCGCGGCCAGCATCTCGTTGAAGGCGATCGCCAGGTCACCAACCTCGTCGCCCGACCGGCCGCCCTCGACCCGGGCCGCGAAGTCGCCCGACAGGGCGATCGCCCGGGCCGTGTCGGTCACATCGGCGACCGGGGCGAGCGCGCCGCGGGCGAGGATCGAGCCGGCACGGAACGAGATCGCGACCAGAACCAGACCGCCGAAGACGAGGGCCGAGAGAACCGTCGCCTCGAGACTCCCGAGATCGCGGGTCGAGGCCGCCCAGGCGATGTACCCGACCCGCCTTCCGCCGGGCGCAACGATCGGCTCGACGGTCATCCGGTAGGCCTCGCCGCCGATCTCGACCGCCCGGACCGCCTGGCCATCGGTCGCCGCGGCGAGGTCGCCGGGCAGAATCGGGACCGGGGTCGCCGGATCGGTGGCCGAGTCGATCAGCGGACGCCCCGTCGCGTCGAGCACGACGGCCCGCCCGCCGGTCGACACGAGCTGGCGGAGCAGGGTTTCCGACGGGGCGAACTGCCCGCCCGGCCCGAGCCCCTGGGCGAACGCGTCGGCGGCGTGCTCGACGTTGCCCTTGAGCGTGGCGTCGAAGGCGCGGTCGAGCTCGCTTCGGAGCACGAGGAACACGCCCGCCCCGAACGTGGTCAGCGCGACCGCCAGGAGGCCGGTGTAGAGGAGCGCGAGTCGGGTCCGGATCGAGAGCCGACGAAGCGGCGTGGTCACTCCTTGAGCACGTACCCTGCGCCGCGGACGGTGTGGATGAGCCGCGAACCGTTGTCGGCCTCGAGCTTGCTGCGCAGGTACCGGACGTAGACCTCCAGGACGTTCGACTCACCCTCGAAATCGTACGACCAGACGTGCTCCATGATCACGTCACGGGTGAGAACCTTGCGCGGATGGCGCATGAACAGGAGGAGCAGGTTGAACTCGGTCGTGGTGAGCTCGATCACGCGGCCGCCGCGCCGCGCCTCGCGGGCATCGACGTCGAGCTCGAGGTCGGCGAAGCGGAGGATCTCGCCCGCCGGGGTGGCCCGCCGGCGCAGGAGAGCGCGGACGCGGGCCAGTAGCTCCTCGAAGCTGAACGGCTTGACCAGGTAGTCGTCGGCCCCGGTCTCGAGCCCCACGACTCGGTCTCGGACCTCGTCGCGGGCGGTCAGCATCAGGATCGCCAGTTCGTCGCCCGAGGCCCGCAACCGGCGGCAGACTTCGAGCCCGTCGATGCCCGGCAGCATGACGTCGAGGACGACCAGGTCGGGCAGGTGCTCGCGCGCCTTCTCCAGGCCCTCTTCACCCGTGGCGGCCTCGACGACGCGGTACCCCTCGTAGGCCAGCCCGCGCCGAACCACGGTCCTGATCTTCTGATCGTCGTCGACGACGAGGATGCGCGGGGCCTCGCTCATCGGTCCGGTACCTCTGTCTCAGCACAGCTGACGGTCACGGTGACCCGGACAGCTTAGATCGAACTGAGAGCCCGATGAATCAAGGCTGAGCCGGGGCGGCGTCCGCGACCTCACAGACTCCAGGGCCGGCTGAGCCCGCCCCGGCGGCCGCTCGTTCGGCGTCGAGCGCGGCCTTCACCTCGGGATAGGTGTCGCCCAGACAGCAGCTGCACGAGTCGTACCAGCGGCGCATCCCCTCGTCGATCACCACGTCTCCCGGCAGCGAGGCGCTTGGCGTGACGTCCGGAGCCGGATCCGCGGCCGGCTCGCGGAGGAAGTCCTCGAGGCAGCGCTGCCGGCAGAACGCGACCTCATGCCCACCGTGCACGACGACCAGGCCCTCGGCCCGGGCTCGTCCCAGGTCGACCGTCATCCCGCACACCGGGTCCTTCATCGTCACCTGATCCAAGGTCATCGGTCCTCCACACGGATTCGGCAGGAACGTCCCGGGCGGGTCGATCCTACATGATTGTCGTAGTCGTTGCCGAGGTCCGCCCTCTGGTAGGCTTCGGCCGATGCCGCACGAATCGCCTCGATCAGCGACGCCCCATGAAGCTGCCATCGAAGACGTTCTCGGGCCCCTCGGTGCGGCGGTCATGCGCATCGCCTGGGAGCAGGGCGAGTGCACGGTGGCGAGCGTGACCGAGGCCCTGAACGCGAGCGATCGCCATCGCCGCCTGGCCTACACGACGGTGATGACGGTGATGGGCCGCCTCTTCGAGCGCGGCCTCCTGGAGCGGACGAAGCGGGGCCGCCAGTACGCCTACCGGCCAGCCAGCGACGAGACGACGCTGATCGAGATGATGGGCGGTCGCGCCGTGGACGAGCTGATGGCGCGCTACGGCACGGCGGCGCTCCGGCAGTTTGCCCACCGCCTGGCGGAGATCGACCCCGAGCTCCGGGCCCAGTTGCTCGAGTTGGCATCACGCCGCCACGAGTGACGTGACGGTTTCCCACCCGATCCGGCTGGCCGCCCTGATCGGTGCGGTGGCGGCCTGGTGCCTGACCGTCGATCGGACGGCCGGTGGCGACCCGATGCTCGCCGTCGAGCTCGCGGGCGGCGTCCTCGTCGGCGCCTGGGCGACCGTGGCTGTGCGGAGCATCCGGCTCGGGCATCGGCTCGCAGGCGAGCTCGCGGTCCGGTCGCGGCCGGCGATCGTCGAGGGGATCCGCTGCAACGTGATCTCCGGCGGTGGCCGCCAGGCGTTCGTGCTCGGAGCCGCCAGGCCTCGCATCTGGGTCGGTGACGGGTTGCTCGCTGCGCTCGATCCGGGCGAGCTTCGGGCGGTGCTCCTGCACGAGGACCATCACCGGCGCACGTTCGCTCCGCTTCGCAGCGCGGCGCTCGAGGCCTGGCTGACCCTGTTCGGGTGGTCGCGGCACGTTCGGCGCCTGGTGACGGCGCGGCTCGTCGATCTCGAGGAGCTCGCGGACGTGGACGCCCTGGCACAGGGGGTGAGCCCGGCCACCCTCGCCTCGGCCCTGCTCAAGGGCGAACCGAGCCGCGCCCGTGCCGGGGCGGGGCTCTCCCGCGCCGCCGACCGCCGGATCGTCACCCTGCTCGAGCTGGCAGCCGGTCGACCGAACGCTGGGTCGCGGGAGTTGCCCTACGAATGGCTGCCCTTCGCGATCGTGGCCGCGGTCGCCCTGGGCTGTCACCTGCTCAGGATCCCGTCCCTCGGCTGACACGGGCCTTCGGCCAGAGCCGGATATACTGCGGACCTGTCGTCGGCAGTCGCTGTCGCCGCGATGTCGGACTGGAGGCCTCCCGGTGCACTCGGTCAGCGATACCCGCCGCCCCGAGATCTCCCTCCGGGCGACGAACCTCACGAAGCTCTACGGCGAGACCGTCGCGCTCTGGAACGTCGACCTCGCGGCACGGGGCGGCGAGCTGGTCGCGGTCCTGGGGCCGAATGCGTCCGGCAAGACGACGCTCCTGCGGATCCTGGCCGGCCTGACCGCGCCGACCGGCGGACGGATCTCGTGGTCGGGTTCGAGCACCCAGCGCCCGAGGATCGCCTACGTCGGACACGCGACCCACCTGTTCGAGGCGCTCACCGCGTTCGAGAACCTGGAGCTCGCGGCACGGCTCGCGGGCCGGGATCCGGGATCGGTCGTGGAGCTGCTCGGCCGGCTGGGCATCGAGTCGTCCGCGGGCAGGCGCTGCGCCGGGCTGTCGGCCGGCACGCTCCGGCGGGTCGCCCTCGGGCGTGCCCTGGCCACCGCGCCAGATGCCCTGATCCTCGACGAGCCGTTTGCCTCGCTCGACGGGGCCGCCGCGGACGTCGTGGTCGAGGCCCTGGCCGGCGCCGGACGGGAGGGGCGGCTGGTTGTCGTGGCAACCCACGACGATGCCCGATCGAGGGTCCTGGCCACGAAAACCGTGTGGCTCAGTGCGGGACGGGTCGTGCCGCCGGACTCGCGCGCGACCGGGAAGTTGCGCCTCGCATGAGCCTGGCCACTGACGTCGCCGTCCTGGCGGCCAAGGACATCCGGATCGAGCTCCGGACCCGGCAGGCCTCGGGCGCGGCCGCCGCGCTCGGTGCGATCGCCCTCGTGCTCGTGGGCCTGGCGGTCGGACCGGACGCCGACCGGCTCCGCCAGCTCGCCCCGAGCGTGATCTGGATCGCGCTCCTGTTCGCGACGGTCACCGTCGCCGACCGGTTCGAGCGGATCGATCGCGCGGACGATGCCTTTTCGGCCCTCTGGCTGGTCGCCGCGGATCGCCGGGCGATCTATCTGGCCAAGGTCGTCAGCCTGACCCTCGTCCTGGTGATCCTCCAGGTCGGCCTGTGGCTGCTCGCGGTCGTCCTCCTCGATCTCAGCCTGCGGATCGAGCTCCTGGCCCTCCTTCCGATCATCTGGCTCACCGCCTGGTCGACGGCCTCGGTCGGCGCCCTTGCCCTGGCCCTCGTTTCGGCCGCGGCGCACCGGATGCTCCTGCTGCCCGTCCTCCTCCTGCCGCTGCTCGTGCCCACGCTCGTGGCCGGGGTCGGGGCGAGCGTTGCGGTCCTCGAGGGCCGGCTCGCCGACGCCGTGGGGTGGGCCACGATCCTGACGATCGAGGCCGCCCTCTTCTGCGGGCTGGGCATCCTGCTCTATGAAGCGGCGGCGGCTCCCGAATGAGCGGCCTGCGTGACCTCAAGGGCACGATCGGCCGCGTCGCGGCTTCCGGCTCGCTGGCCGGGGTCGCCCTCCTGGCCACGATCACGATCGGCCTCGTCGGTGTCCCGGCGGACGCCGCCCAGGGAGACGTGCAGCGGATCATGTACGTTCACGTCCCGAGCGCCTGGCTGGCCTACCTCGCCTTCTTCGTCACGCTCGTCGGGGGGGTGCTCTACCTGTGGCGACGCACGCTCACCTACGATCGCGTCGCGGCCGCCAGCGCCGAGATCGGCCTGATGTTCACCGGCGTCGCCATCCTGAGCGGGGCAATCTGGGGCAAGGCGACCTGGGGTAAGTGGTGGGACTGGGATCCCCGCCTCACGACGACCGCGATCCTGTTCCTGATCTACGCGGGCTATCTCCTCCTGCGCGCCTCGATCGTCGACCGCCATCGTCGCGCCCGCCTCTCGGCGGTCCTGGGCGTGGTTGGCTTCGCCAACGTTCCGATCGTCCACTTCTCGGTCCTCTGGTGGCGCGGACTCCACCAGCCGCCGACCGTGATCCGGCCCGGTGATCCCACGATCGATCATCTCCTGCTCGCGGTGCTCATGGCCAACGTGATCAGCTTCACCCTGCTCTACGCCTGGCTGCTGCGGCGCCGGACCGAGCTCGAGACGCTTCGGGACCGCGCCGAGATCACCCTGGAGCCGAGCCCGTGAGCGACCCCGGATTCGTCCTGGCGGCGTACACGATCGTCCTCGGCGTGCTGGGTGGGTACGTCGTGGCCCTCGGTCGCCGTGATCGATCGGCTCGACGCCTGCTCGACGCGGTCGCGCGGCAGCGAGCGA
Organism: Chloroflexota bacterium; assembly: GCA_021825385.1. GTDB lineage: Bacteria > Chloroflexota > Limnocylindria > Limnocylindrales > CSP1-4 > JAKAHU01. Next base: position 7,740 of record JAKAHU010000142.1, read on the forward strand.
CGCGGCCCGAGGACCAGGCCAAGGACGCCGAAGCCACCGAGGCCGAGGAGCGCGGTCTGGAGCGATGAAGCGGCCCCGCGCGGCGACGCTCCTGGGGATCATCCTCGTTGCCGGCGCCATCGTCGTGCTGATCGCGGTCAGCCTGACCAGCGCGATCGTGTACTACGTGACGCCGACCGAGCTGGCCGCCCGCGCGACGGGCGAGTCGGTCCGCCTGTACGGGATCGTGACGCCGGGTTCGGTCCGTTGGGACAGGGCCAGTTCCGTGCTCTCGTTCCAGGTCACCGACGGCACGACGACCGTCGAGGTCTCGTCGACGTCGCTCCCGACGGCCCTGTTTCGTGACGGCGTCGGCGTCGTCCTGGCTGGCCACACGACCGAGCCGGGTCGGTTCGCGGCCGACGAGATCCTGGTCAAGCACTCCGAGGTCTATCAACCGCTGAAGCCGGGGGAGACGATCCCGCCCGGGCTGCTGGAGCGCCTCGGCGCGGGCGGCGCGACGCCGTGATCGGTCTGGCAGGGTCCGCGGCGAGCGCCGTGGGCCTGCTTGGCGCGATCGTCGGGATCCTCCTGGGAGTCCGGGCCGCCCGGCGCGGCGCCTGGGACGAGCGGTTAACGGTCGTCGCCTGGACCACCTGCGGCGCCCTCGTCGCGGCCAACCTGCTCATGGTCGGGGCCCTCGTCGGTCACGACTTCTCGATCTCGTACGTGGCCCAGGTGGGCAGTCGCTCGACCCCGCTCCTGTACACGATCGCGTCGCTCTGGGGTGCCCTCGAGGGCTCGATCCTGTTCTGGAGCGGCCTCCTCTCGGTCGCGATCGTGCTCCTCATCTCGCGCACCCGGGGCCCGGATCGCATCCTCCTGCCGGCCGCCACGGCCACGCTCTTCGCCGTCCTGGCCTTCTTCGCGTCGATCGTGGTCGGCCCGGGCGACCCGTGGCGCCGGATGGACCCGGTACCCGCCGACGGTCCCGGCCCGAACCCGCTCCTGCAGAACCACCCGCTGATGGCCCTCCACCCGCCATTCCTGTACCTGGGGTTCGTCGGTCTGGCGATCCCATATGCGCTCACCGTCGCGGCCCTGGTCGGCGGTCGGCTCGACGACCGCTGGCTTCAGGCGGTCCGGCGCTGGACCCTCGGCCCGTGGGTGGCCCTGACCCTCGGGCTGGTCATGGGCGCGTGGTGGTCGTACGCGGTCCTCGGGTGGGGCGGGTACTGGGCCTGGGACCCGGTCGAGAACGTCGCCCTGCTCCCCTGGCTGACCGCGACCGCCTTCCTCCACTCGGCGATGGTCCAGCAGCGCCGGGGGATGCTTCGCGGCTGGAACGTCGGCCTGATCGCGGCCTCGTTCGTGCTGACGATTCTTGCCACGCTGGTGACGCGGAGCGGGGTCCTCAACTCCGTCCATTCGTTCACCCGCTCGCTGATCGGGCCGCTGTTCCTGCTCCTGTTCGCCATCGCCCTGCTGGGCTCGTTCATCCTGATCGTGACCCGGCTGCCCGGTGAGAGCGCCTCACAGCCCAGGCTGGGCACGAGAA
>JAKAHU010000143.1 GCA_021825385.1 Chloroflexota bacterium
CCCTGCGGGCAGTCCGGCACCTGGGGCCGGATGTCCTGGCGACGGTGCGAGAGGGCCTCCGGCGTGTCGACCTCGTCGGGATCGACGATCGAATCCTCGACGCGGCCGGGACGCTCGAATCCCAGGTGCTCCGGACGCTCGACGCCATCCACCTCGGGACCGCGCTGGCCGTCGGCGACGCCTCGCGGCGCCTAGACTGCCGCAATGTCACGCGCAGCGACCCAGCCGATCGAGACCGACGAGGTCGTGAGGCTTTCGGGCGGCGACCTGCCGTATACGCTTCGCCGCTCCCCGCGCGCCCGCCGTCTGCGCGTGGTGATCCACCCGGAGCGCGGCGTCGTGGTGACGTTGCCGGCGGCAGCGCGACTCGGCCGGGGGGGTGCCGACCGGGTGATCCGCGAGTTCCTGGGCGAGCGCGAGCCGTGGCTGCGGCGCCACCTCAACCGACAGGCGGCGACGCGGGCAAGGCTCGATGACCGCCCGCCACTCGAGGACGGGCGTCTGGTGCCGTATCTCGGCGCCCCGCATCGCGTCCGGGTGGTCGTGGCGCCGGCCGGCGTCCGCGCCACCCGGGTGTCGCGCGTGGGCGGCGACGATCTCGACGAACTGCTGGTCGAGGTGGGTCCGCGCGACGGTCGCGACGCCGCCGACATCCTCGAGGCGTGGTTCCGGGAGCGGGCTCGGGTGGCCCTCGGAGCCGCAGTCGAGCGTCATGCCCTCGCGCTGTCGGTCTCGCCGTCGTCGATCACGATTCGCGACACGACCAGCCGGTGGGGGAGCTGCTCGCGCAGGGGCGCGCTGTCGTTCTCGTGGCGCCTGGTGCTCGCCCCGCCCGGCGCCCTCGACTCCGTCGCCGCCCACGAGGCGTGCCACCTGCGCGTCTTCGGCCATGGCCCCAAGTTCTGGGCGCTGCTCGAGACGCGCGTCCCCGACTACGTGGCGTGGCGGCGATGGCTCAAGCGCCACGCGCCGGAGCTCCACGCGGCGCTGGACTGAGGCTCGGCCCCGGAGGAGCCGCTGGCGGTGCAGCCCTTGCCCTGGTCCGCGTCCCGCCGGTGAGACAGGTCGGGAACTGCCAGAACGCCTGACAACGTGCCGGAGGGCGGGCACAAATGGGAGCCCTCGCGCGTCACACGTGGGCTCCGGCGCGACGCCGGCTGTGCCACGACGCCAGAGGTCCCATGTCCCCGCGGCCAACCCCCGTCCTCCTCGTCGCCACCCTTGCCCTCGGCTTGGTCGGCTGTGCGAGCATCCCGGCCGCGCCCGTCGGCGCTGTCCCTTCCGCTGACTCGAGGACAGGCGACGCATCGCCTGTCGCGGCCATTGAGCGCCAAACCCCTTCGTCCGCCGCCGCCCCCACGCTCGCGCCTACCGCGAACCCGGACAACGGCAACGTCGAGGCCCCGGTCACCCCGGGCCTGTCGGTCGAGCCGCTCGGGGCGTCCACCATCCGCGTCACGCTGGCCGACCCCGTCGCCAAGGCATGGCAGCTCACGGTCTCGGGCGCTGGCGCTGGCGCGGGGACCGCCGACAGTTGGGCGCTGAACGTCGAGACCGGTGACGTGGCGCCCGTCATCACCACCGTTGAGACGATCAACGGCGTGGTGGGTGAGCCCCGGGAGCGGGCCGGGCTCGAGGCGGGCGCCAGGACCGGTCGGGTTTGCTCGGTGGCAGTGGCCGTGTGCCTCCGGGGCGCGAGCGTGGTCCTGCCGCGGGACGGCAACGGGACCCTCGTCGTCGAGCTCGGGAGGACTGACGCCAACGCGGCCCTCTGGGTGACCGGTGCGACGGCAGCCTGGCCGGCCGAGCCGTTCGTGCTGGGACCCTGGACGACGACGAGCGCGTTTCCCTGGGGTCCTTGACTGGCGTCAGGCCGGCGCTTCCTGTGCGAACGGCGGCGCGACCTCCCGGAGGGCGGCCTCGCAGCCATTGACATCCTCCGGCGCGGACGCGTTGACATCCTCGGGCCCCGACCAGAGCAAAGACGCCTACGGCCGCGGGGTGGCCCCGTCCACCTGCAGCACCACAGCGCCTCCGACGTTGGGCGGGCGGTCACCAGCGTCGACACCAAGAACAAGGAGCTGGCGGGTCCCTTCCGCAGGACCCTCCGCGTTCACGCGGGTGCTCTCCTGAGGGTGATGGGGTCCATGCCTGCGGTCGATCGAGGGGCGGTCTATCCCGTCGAGTAGGCCCACGGGCCCAGTCGCCGACGCCTCGCTGTCCGTCCCGCGGATGCCGGTCGCGGGGGAGCGGCGTGGCGCGCGGGCTGCCTCCTGACCGCTGCTCCTGTTCGCAGTGGATTGCTCCTCAGGCGGGGCCGATGCTCGCGCGCCGCGGCCGCCTGGGAGTGGCGGACGAGCACCCTTGGGGCCGCCCATGCGCAGAGCGCCACCGCCGGGCGTCACTATCGGGGGGCGCGCGCAGGCGGGGCGTCCGTCCTGATAGACCCCAGGGATCGGGAAGGCAAGGGGTCATCGACCAGCAGCTGGTGCGGTGCCGTGCGGGGGACTCTGCGAGTGAGATTGGTGGGCCGGGGCAGAATCGAACTGCCACAGCCGAAGGCGAGGGTTTTACAGTTCCCGATCCGGCGTTCGCCGGCGTTCGCCCAGTCGGTTTCCGCGCACGAAGGGGCCGTTTCTCCCCGGGCCAGCGTTCGCCGGCGTTCGCCCCGATTGCTACCGGCGTTGCTACCGCAGGATCACCCGGATCACAACGGTCGGGATCTCGGCCGGGGAGCCCGTCGGCGTCGGAGGCTCGAGAGGCTTTGCGCCTCCCGTAACGGCCTCAGTGTCGGGGTCATCCGGCTCGCACCGGCCGATCGCGGCTGCGAAGGCGCCGATTCGCGTCGGCCGAGGCCAAGTGGAACGCGCGCACTGGCCGGGGGGGGGGGCGCGGTCGACCTCGTAGACCCAGCTCATCGTGAGCGGCCGACGACGCGCTCCTCATAGGCCGTGAGCAGGTCGAAGAGCTCGGTCGCCGCGTACTGGCGGTCGTAGGTGCCGGTGCTGATCTGGCGCAGGACGCCCGCGTCCGCGAGGGACTTGAGGGCGGCGAGCGTCTGCTGCTGGCTCACCCCGATGGCGCCGCGCGCGGTCGGCGCGGACAGCACCGGCAGGGCGGGCAGCAGCGCGATGAGCCGCGCGGCCGCCGAGCCCGAGCGCGGTCGGCCGGCCCGCTCGGACCACTCCGCCTGCAATGCCGCGACCTGGTCCGCCAGCTCGATCGACACCGACGCCGCCGCGGCCGCCGCCCCCGAGAAGGAGCCGACCCACTCCGCAACGCGCCCCTCGCGGAACGCCGTGAGGCCATCGACGTAGGCCGCCGGCCGCGCGGCCAGGACCATCGAGACGGGCGGCACGAACCGGCTGGCTGCGCCGCGCCGGCGGAGGACCACGTGGACCAGCGCTCGGCCGACCCGCCCGTTGCCGTCGATGAACGGGTGGACCGTCTCGAACTGGGCATGCGCGATCGCCGCCTGGGCGACGGCCGGCATGTCGTCGCGGGCCATGAAGACGGCGAGGTCGTCGAGCAGCGGGCCGACGAGGTCCTCCGGTGGTGGCACGAAGGCGGCGTCGGACGGGTTGCCCAGGCGCCCGCCGATCCAGTTCTGCTCCTCGCGGACGCGTCCGGGCCGCGCGCGCTCGTCGCCCGCCATGAGCGTCGCGTGGATTGCGATGATGTCCTCGGGCGTCACGTCCCGGCCCTGGTCGGCGATGGCGACGGCCTCCTCCATCGCCGAGACGTTCGCGGCGACCGTGCGGGCGCTCCCCCTCGCGGCCCGGGGGTCGACCAGCGCGCGGGCGAGGTTGAGCGAGGAGACGTCGTAGCCCTCGATGCGCGACGAGGCGACCGCCTCCGACCGGAGGAGCAGCGGGCCGATCGCCTCGAGCCCGCGGACGGACGCCCGCTCGTTCAGGGCTCGGATGGCCGCCTCCGCGTCGGCGGCGGCGTCTGCGACCTCGAAGGGGACGACGGGTTCGATCGCCGCGATGGGGTCCGGTACGAAGGCGCGGTACGCGAAGGATGCGCGGGCGCGGCGTCCGCCCATCGCGCCCGGGTCGCCCTCCCACCTCCGCTCGACGTATCGGCCCATCCACCCTCCGGCTATCCCTTCACTCCTTGGCCGAGATTGAAGGGTTATCGAACCATATGTCAGTAAGCCTTCATTGTCCAGCGCAGAGCGAAGGCTTGCGCTCTGCCGCGCAGGACATCGGCACACATGAAGAGCCCCCTCGATACGAGAGGGTCTGTCGTGATCAGTGAGTTTGGTCGGGGCGAGAGGCTTAGCGCCTCCTGTAATCACCTCAGCGTCGAGGCGATCAGGCTCGTGCGGGGGGCGGGGCATCGCGGCTGACCCGACTCACGTTAGCCGGGCCACGGCTCGGGTCGCGCCATGTCACTCCGGACATTGGCACCAGAGACCTCGGCGCCACCCGATCCCGGCGCCCTCGCGTGCCCTCCTTCGACCTCCTCGTCTGGAGCCGCCGCTCGAGTCGAGCCCCTGGCGCCTCGACTCAATAGCGGGCTTTGGCCGCCGCGGGCCGCTCTCGCACCGGCGTTCTCGGGGACGAGCGGCAGGCCAGGGGCATCGGACGACCGGATTCGGGGCGAGGCGCCGAAGCTCGGGATCGCGTGATCGCGCCGCTGCCCGTGGCGGGAACCGCGGCCCGGTCCTGGAGGGCGAATCCGATGGACCGGGCGCGTTCGCCGCCGCGGAGCGCGATCCGAAGTGCGAGCCGGGGGAGTGCCCGCCCGATCGGCGCCACTGCCGTCGCCTGTGAGCGACCGGCGAAGGATCGTGCGCCGGCGCCTCGGCGCGAAGGTGCCCACCGTAACCGGGTCGGGCGACCTTGGTCCCGATCCCCGTCATTCCTCTCGGGGGCCGCGTCCCCGCGCCGCGCGCGAACCCCAGCGGCCTGGCCGAGCGGCTGCCCGGGGCGGTCAGCGCCCCGGCCCGGGGCCCGGCTGCCTGGGCTGCCTGCCCGGTCTCGGGTGCGACGCTCCTCGTGCGCGGTGGTCCCCCCGCGGCGCCTGCGGGTGGCCGCCCCACCAGGAGACGAGCACGACCTCGAGCGCCACCGCCGCGAAGACGGCGGCGATCCCGAGCACCCCGAGCGGGTCCATGCGTCACGCACCACGAGCCTCACGGGCCGAGCCGACGACCAGCACGCCCGCGCTTGCAGGCACGGTACGACCGCGTGGAGCGTCGGTCGAGTGCCAGGGGGCCGGTTCGGGGCCACGCGCGGCCCACGCCGGGGCCGATCGACCGCGCCTGTTCGAGGCCACTGGCGCCCTGAGCGCCCGCCGGGCCCCGCTGGGCGCCGCGGGCGCGCTGCGCCTACAATCCACCCCGGAACCCCAGCCGAGTCAATCGCCGGATCCCGCCGGCGAGGAGCTGTCGCATGCCAGGTCGCAGTCCCCGCGCCGGCGCTTCCCCGATGTCGCGCCGGCCGCCCGTCCAGGCGACCGCCGCCTGACCTCCGCGGGTCAGGGGCGTCGGCCGCCCCCGCCCCTACTCGCCGGCGCACGCCGGCCGGAGGCCCTGATGTGTCCAGCCCCACGTTCCCCGCCGCGCGCGCCGCGCGCTCCCGCCGCGTCCGCCTGGTCGCCCTGCTCGCCGTGCTCGGCCCCGGGCTCGTCAGCGGCTTCGCCGACAATGACGCGGGCGGCATCACCACCTACTCGCTCGTCGGGATCCAGTTCGGCTATCAGCTGCTGTGGGTGATCCTCGCCTCGGGCGTCGCGCTGTTCTTCACCCAGGAGCTCGGGGCCCGTCTCGGCCTGGCCACCGGCAAGGGGATGACCGCGCTCATCCGCGAGCGGTTCGGCGTCCGCTGGGTGGCCTTCGTGGTCCTCGCGATGCTGGTGGCGAACCTCGGCACCACGGTCGCCGAGTTCGCCGGGATCGGCGCCGCGCTCGACCTCTTCGGCGTGCCCGTCCCCGTCAGCGCCGCGGTGTCGGCTGTCGCGGTCGTGGTGCTCATCGGCTGGGGCAGCTTCGGCCGCGTCCAGTACCTGTTCGTCGCGGTCGGTGTCGCCGTGTCGGCCGCCTACGCCATCAGCGCCGTGCTCGCCAAGCCGGACTGGGGTCAGGCGGTCCACTCCCTCTTCATCCCCTCGGGCACGCTCACAACCGCGTACTGGCTGGCGGTCGTGGGCACGGTCGGGACCACGATCACCCCCTGGGGCCAGGGCTTCATCCAGGCGTACGTCGTCGACAAGCGCCTCGACGAGCACGACCTCGCGGGAGAGCGGCTCGACGTCGGGCTCGGCTCGTTCCTCACGAACCTGATCGCGGGCTTCATCATCGTCGCCTGCGCGGCGACCCTCTGGGCAAACGGCGAGACGACGATCACCGACGCGGCGCAGGCCGCCAAGGCGCTCGCGCCCTTCGCCGGCCCCGCGGCCGAGGTGCTGTTCGCCGTCGGGCTGCTCGCGGCGTCGCTGCTCGGCCTGGGCGTCGTGCCGCTCACCTCCGCGTACTCGACGTGCGAGGCGTTCGGCTGGGAGCTCGGCGTCGACTGGGGTTGGCGGGACGCGCCCGCCTTCTACGGCCTGCTCGCGTTCTTCGTCGGGTTCGCCGCCGTGTTCGTCCTCATCCCGGGGCTGCCGCTCCTCCAGGTCATGTTCCTCTCGCAGGTCCTCAACGGGCTCCTGCTGCCGTTCATCCTGGTGTTCGTGATGGTCCTCTCGGGCGACCGGGCCCTGCTCGGGCCGCTCGCCAGCGGGCGGCTCCTGCTGGCGGTCGGGTGGGCGATCACGCTCGCGCTCGCTGCGATGTCGATCCTGCTCGTCGTGACGACGCTCGCCCCGGTGGGGTAGCGAAGGCGTCAGGGCGCGGGCAAGCGGGTCCGGGACCGCCACCTCCGGAGGGCCACGAACGACCAGACCAGCTCGACGACGCCGAACGGCCACGCCCCCTGCAGGAAGCCGTACGCGGACGACGCCAGGCACGCCGCGGCGAAGGCCAGCACGTATGCTGGCGACCGCTGCTCCAGCGCGTAGAAGAGCAGCATCGCGCTGACGGCGAGGGCACCGAAGACCGTGAGAGGATCCACCAGCGGAGTCTACGGGCGCGGGCGTCCCAGAGCCGGCACGAGGTCGCACGTGACCGTCGCCGCCGCCTCCTGCTCCGCTGTGCTGCGGCGGGCCATCCGCCTCGAGCAGCTGACGGTGGGCTGGAACGTCGTCGTGGGCGCCGTCGCCATCGCCGCGTGCCTCGCCGCCGGGAGCGGCGCGCTCGTCGGCTTCGGCGTGGACTCCGACTCCGCCTCTCCCGTCCGACATCGGGACACCCCGTCAGCCTCGACTCGCTCCGCGCGGCTCAAGCCCGTGAGCGCCGACGCGCCCGACGCGACGGGCCCGACGCAGCGCGACCTCCTGATGGGGATGCGGGGGGCATCAGGGGGCTCAAGGCCACCGTCGACGCGACCGCTCGGGACCAGGCGCTCGGCCTCGAGCGACGGGGAGCATGCACCGCTCCGCCGCCTCCATCCACGACCGCCTCGACTGGCACGCGCTAGCGCCCCAACGACATCGCGACGAACCAGGGAGCAGGTCGGTCAGACGGCCGGCCTGCGGGGCCGGACACGGGTCAACCGACGTGCCGCCGCCGAGGTTCATCATGACCACTGCGTGCGGGTGGTCCTAAGGGCCTGTTGATCCAGACAGCCGGACCGGGCCCCGATCCCGATCGGCTCTCGTCCGGGTTTCGACCGGCCGTGTCCATCCTGACGGTCCAGGCGTACCGTCACGGTGACACCTCAGGGCCTGCCCGGGCCCGGTCTCCGCAGCGCAGGTGACGCCATGTCCGTGATCGACCGTATCCACGCCCGAGAGATTCTCGACTCCCGCGGCAACCCCACCGTCGAGGTCGACGTGACCCTCGACTCCGGCGCGCGGGGCCGGGCGGCCGTGCCGTCGGGCGCGTCGACCGGCAGCAACGAGGCGGTCGAGCTCCGCGACGGCGACAAGGCCCGCTTCGGCGGCAAGGGGGTCCTGAACGCCGTCGCCTTCGTGAACGGCGAGGTCCGCGAGCGGCTCGAGGGCGAGGACCCCGAGGACCAGCGCGCGCTCGACGAGGCGCTGATCGCGCTCGACGGGACGCCCAACAAGGCGCGCCTCGGCGCCAACGCCATCCTCGGCGTGTCGCTCGCGTGCGCCAAGGCGTGCGCCGACGAGTACGGGATGCCCCTCTACCGGTACCTCGGCGGCATCTCGAGCCGCACCCTGCCGCTGCCGATGTTCAACATCCTCAACGGCGGGAAGCACGCGGTGGACTCGACGGACTTCCAGGAGTTCATGATCGCCCCGGTCGGCATGCCGACCTTCCGCGAGGCCGTGCGCGCCGGCGCCGAGGTCTTCCACGCGCTCCGCGCCGAGCTCCACGCGAAGGGCTTCGCCGTGGGCCAGGGCGACGAGGGCGGCTTCGCGCCGTCGCTCGGCTCGAACGAGGCCGCGATCGAGACGATCCTGTGGGCGATCGAGCGGGCGGGGTACCGCCCGGGCGAGGACGTGGCGATCGCGCTCGACCCGGCGGCGTCCGAGATCCGCGACGCGTCCGCCGGCGCCGACGCCGACGGCGAGCTCACCTACAGGCTCGCGAAGGAGGGCCGGACGCTCAAGACGTCCGAGCTGATCGACTTCTGGGCCGACTGGATCGACCGGTACCCGATCGTCATGCTCGAGGACGGCCTCGCGGAGGACGACTGGGTTGGCTTCGGGAGGCTGACCGAGCGGCTCGGTGACAAAGTCCAGATCGTGGGCGACGACATCTTCGTCACCAACCCCACATACCTCGCGCGGGGCCTCGAGGAGAAGACGGCCAACGCGATCCTGATCAAGCTCAACCAGATCGGCACGTTGTCCGAGACGCTCGACGTGGTCCAGCGGGCCCGCGCCGCGGGCTGGGGCGCGGTTGTCAGCCACCGGAGCGGCGAGACCGAGGACACCACGATCGCAGACTTCGTGGTGGGCGCGGGCATCGCCCAGATCAAGACGGGCGCCCCGTCGCGGACCGAGCGGGTCGCCAAGTACAACCAGATGATGCGGATCGAGGAGGAGCTGGGCGCCGCCGCGCGGTTCGCCGGGCGGGCCGGCCTGCGGCTCGCGTAGTCGACTCGTAGCGGGCCCGGGCTGGCGCAGCTCGGGCCCGAAGCCCTCCCGCTGCGCTGCGCGTGCCCTACCATCGCCTGA